>CAZSUX010000192.1:2688-5618 GCA_964610135.1 uncultured bacterium
CCGACCCCGATGTAGGTGAATCCGAGCTTCTCGACTTCGCTGCGCTCGAAGAGGTTGCGGCCATCGCAGATAATCGGCAACCGCATCCGCTTCTTGAGGGCGGCCAGGTCGAGCTTGCCGAATTCCGGCCACTCGGTGATGACCGCCAGCACGTCGGCCTCGTCAGCTACGTCCTCCGCGTGGGTGCAAAAGGTGATGCCGGGCAGGATGGAGCGGGCCCGGTCCATTGACTGCGGGTCAAATGCACGGACCTTCGCGCCCTCGCGTACCAGTTGGGTCACGATGTCGATCGACGGGGCAAAACGCATGTCGTCGGTATTCGGCTTGAAGGCAAGCCCGAGCACCCCGACGTTCTTGTCGCGCAGGTTCCACAGCACCGCCTGGATCTTGCGTACGAACCGGGACTTCATGTCGTCGTTGATTGCCTCGACCTCTTTGAGCAGGCGGAAGTCATAGCCCAGGTCTTTGGCGATGGCGATGAAGGCGCTTAAGTCCTTGGGGAAGCAGAATCCGCCGTAGCCGATGCCGGCTTCGAGAAATGCGGGCCCGATGCGCTTGTCCATGCCGATGCCGCCGCAGACCTTCCTGATGTCCGCGCCCGACGCCTCGCAGACGATGGACAGGGCGTTGGCGAACGATATCTTCATGGACAGGAATGCGTTCGACGCGTGCTTGATTAACTCGGCCGATGCCAGGTCGGTGAAGACTATCGGGGCGTCGATCGGAGCGTAGATTTCCTTCATCAACTCCCGGGCGCGTTCCGACTCGACCCCGACCACAATCCGGTCCGGGTGGAGAAAGTCGCCCACCGCCGAACCCTCGCGCAGGAACTCGGGGTTGGAGGCGACGTCGAACGGCGTGCCGGCCTTGTTGTACCGCTCAAGGGTCGTGCGCACCCACTTGCCGGTCTGGACCGGCACGGTCGACTTCTCGACGATTATCTTGTAGTCCTGGCTGCTGGCGGCGATGTCCCGCGCCACGTCCTCGACAAAGGTCAGGTCGGGCTGGCCGTTCTCGCGGGGCGGAGTGCCGACCGCGATGAACACGGCCAGGCTCTCGTTCACAGCGGCGCGGATGTCGGTCGTGAACCGGAGCCGTTTCGCGGCTTTGGCCTCGGCGATGATCTCCGGCAGGCCGGGCTCGTAAATCGGCACCTCGCCGCGGTTCAGGACCTCGATTCGTGTAGCGTCATTGTCCACGCAAATCACGTCATGGCCGATCTTTGCCAGACACGCGCCGCTGGTCAGACCGACGTAACCCGAGCCGATCATCGCGATTTTCATGGGCAACTATACCGGTAGAGGCGCTTCAGTCAAGCAAGGGCGGGGAGAGGAGGGAGAGATAGAGGGAGAGAGGGATCAAAGGATCGAGTGGCCGGAAGCCGCCAGTCGTCGGTTGTCAGCCGGCTCGGGCTTGCGCTTGGGTCTCAGCTGTACGACTCAGGTCATTCCGCGCCAGGCGGACGTTGATGGCCCGCCAGGTTTCCACCCCGAGCGGGCGGTAGAAGGAAGGTGCTGCGTCAAAGGTGACCTCGTTGCCCGGTGCGCCTTGCTCCGGCGTGTCGGCGAGCGCGCAGGCAACCACGGATCCGTTCGCCATACGGACGGCCCACTCGTCGGACTGAACCTGCAGCGTTCCGTGAAACCCGTGCCTGACTCGTCGTGTGTGGTCCACGTCGCGCCGGAGCTCAATGTGCCTGCTGGCCTCGCGACTCCAGACCTCCAGGCATTCACGGAGTGCCTCCGGTCTGTGAGAGTAGCTCCTGCCCGCTTCGCCGCATCCGACCTCGGCCGCGGCATGCAGGGCATGGAACCGGTACGGGACGGTCCAGCCGCGGTCGCGGAACTCCTTGAGCACGGCGCGCAGTTGCTTGAGAGCGATGCCGGTCCACCCGATTCTGATCATCAGGTCCGAGAGTTCAATCATTATCAGGCCGGTCTCGCCAGGGTCGCGGCCCCGGAGTAGCGCCCGACAGAGGAGGACGATCGCTGCCCGGATGTCACCGAGGTCGCTCAGCAGCCGGGCGGCGTCGACGAAAACCCAACGCGGCGGCTTGTCTCTTCGGCTGAGCTCGGCGTAAACCGCGAGGGCATCGTGCGGGCTGTCGAGCATGAGGTAGGCGTCGAGCCGGTGCTGCAGGAACTGGTCGTTCTCGGACGCAGGTACTTCCGGCATCCGGTAGAGCAGGTCCAGTGCCTCTGCGGCCCGGCCGGTCTCGAGCAGCATCTTCAACATGCAGTCATACCACGATGCCTGCGGGCTCATTGCGCCGTCTCGTCCGGGGCGCAGGGCCTTGCGGAGCCGCGCCGGGTCGGACTCATCCGCCCAGGCCTTGACCATGTCCCAGCGCCGGACCCGGACGGCCTCTTCCATCACGGCGAGCGCTACCAAGGGCATCGCCCATTGCAGGAGCGGGTCGCGCAGTGCCTGGGTGCAGTCCGCGAGCTTCTCCAGCGCGCAATCGGGATCATGGCGGAGGAACCGGCCCTGAAGCCATGTCCTCTGAACCTGTCGAAGGCAGCACGGAGTATCAGGGAACATCCGGCTCAGCTCGTCGGCGAGCGACAGAGCTTCGGTGTGGCAGCCAAGCCGGCGCAGACATCTCAGGTACGCGGCTCCATCTTCCGGTTCGCGGCTGTCGTCCCAGAGGTGGGCATAGGTGGCCGCGGCAACTCTCCAGTTTCCGGCCCTCGACTGATCCTGCGCGGCGCGCCGGCGCCGGTCCAGGGAAGCTTGCTCTCCGGTGCTTGCAGCCATCGAGAATCTTGTAGCGGAATCCGGGCCGGGTGTCAATTCCTGCGGCACGGTGGTCGGACCGTGTGACCGTTCTCTCAGCCGTTAGCCGCCAGCTCATTGCAGTGCACCGCGTGACATGGGCAGAAGACGGGACGTCAGGAGTGTGAGTCCGATACTGGCAACTGGATACTGAA
>CAZSUX010000193.1:0-5601 GCA_964610135.1 uncultured bacterium
TGGCTTCTGCATCCCACGCGTTGTCCACGAGTTCCTTGATAGCCTGCTCGGTGGACCGGTAGTTCTGACCGAGGACCGAGGTCAGCTTCGGGTCAACATGGAAGTTAGCGCGAGTACTCACGGTCTGCCTTCTGCTGACATTCAGCGTCTACTCAAAGCAGCACGCGACATCGTTTTCCTCGCAGGGTAGGACATCGACCTCGTCCGGGATTCGCGGTCCATCACCGTCATGCTAGACCCCCAACCGCGTCATGTCAAATGCCAGGGAGTCGGCTGGGAACAGGCGATGGGACGGGCGCCCGCATTGTTCTTTGCTTCAATGGCTACTTCTTCTTGGCCGGCTTCTTGCCCAGGGCCTGCCAGACGTTCTTCCAGACCATCGCCGTGTTGAGGACCGCGTCGTGCATGATGACCCGGTCCAGCTCTTTCAGGATCGGCTTGCCGGCCAGCACCGCGTCGAACCGCGCTCGGGCCTTGGTGTCGCCGTAGCCGTACTTGGCCGGCGGGGCGACGATGCTCGCCAGGGCGAACGAGGCCCGGCAGACGTCGACCATCTCCAGCCAGACGTCGCGCCCTTTGGGAAGGGACGGAATCGTAGTCTCGCCGAAGTCCAGGCCGAACTTCTTGTCCTTGCCGCGCGACTTCTCCATCGCTTGGTCGCCCGGAATGCAGGCGGACGGTGCCGCGCCTTTCTTGATGAGGGCGTCCTTGGCGAACTCCGCGGCCACTGCCTTGGACCAGTGTTCTTCCCATTGCTTGTGCAGGCCTTTGCCATAGGCCGAGAGGTCGCGTGCGTCGCAGTGGCAGGGCATGCAGGAGTCGGCGATGAAGTGGCTGAGCATGAAGAAGTAGGCGGCCAGCGCTTCCTGTCTGGTCTGGGCGTCAGAGACCGTGTATTGGTCGAAAATCCTGCCCCGGCCGACCAGGCTATCGACACTCTCGTCTCCCAGGAGCAGCAGGTCCTTGAGCATCGTGCTCATGGCCATGGCGCGGTTGGGAAGGTGCTGACCCGGTTTCATCGGGTCGGCCTTGTAGGCCTGGGCCCACCAGTCGGGGTCCAGTTTGTTGTCGTCCGCCAGGTACGCGCTCATCGCTCGGGCCGGGCCCAGGCGTTTGAGCAGGACGGCTTTGTCGGCCACGAAGCGGTCCGGCGACTTCCCTCTGAACGGCTTCATCTTGAAGATGTGGTTCTCGGTAGCGCTGCCGCCGCTCTTGGCATCGGTGCTGTCCGGAATCCAGGCCCCGACCGAGGCCTCGCAGGCGTGGTCGCCGAGCAGCCGGACGAGGTTCTTGTTTCCGCCCTTGTCGGCCAGCAGGGCGATCGCGCGGATTGCTATCCACGAATGGGTTTCTTGTTTCATTCGCTACCTCCCTTTGTGGACCTTTCGCCGCCGGTCGCGGCCTATCTTCATCTGCTGTTCTTCCCACATGCGGGCGGCATCGGTGGTCGTGACGTTGCCCACTTTGCAAATGTGGCCGGAAGGCCACTTCCGCTGGTGCTGACGTTCGCGTCGCTCAAGGTCGGTTGTGACTCCGGCGTGACGCATTCCGTGGCCTACCTTGTGACGACTGCCTTCTGCACTTCAGTGAACGCGGGAGTGTCGAGGCGGATGAAGTAGACGCCGGCGGGGACGTCGTTGCCGCTCCGGTCGCGGCAGTCCCAGGTTGCCTGATGTCGGCCCGCTGCCTGCTCCTCTGCCACAAGCTGCCTGACCTCACGCCCTGGTTGGTCGTAGACGGAGAGCTCAACCCGGCCCGGAGCAGCGAGAGTGTATTGGATGTCGGATCCGTCCGAGACCATCCGCGCCTGCAGATCAGATGTCACAGGCAAATCGTCTGTCTTCGGCGTCTCAACCGCTGCGTACCCGGTGTCGCGCAGGACGAAGACGGAATTGCTGTCGCCTCCGATGACGAAGATGCGCTGGCGGACGGGGTCCAGTTGGATGTCCCGAATCCACACACCTTCGCCCAAACCCCTCCCACTCTCGATGATTGAATCGGTGTTGCAGTCAATAATGACCAGCTTGCAGCCACCATCGATGGCATTAATCAGGTAGATGCGGTTGCTCCACGGTACCCAGCGAATGCTCCCGCCCGTTCCGTAGGGTACGCACTTGAACTTCTTCAGCACCGAATCGGTGGCGCAGTCGACCACCCACATCGTATCCGGATAGCTGGCGATGTAGGCCTTTCCGTCGCGCTCGTCCACCGCAACGTGGTCGTAGACGCCCCACTCCGCGTTCACCGGGAGCACCCGAACCAGCGTGTCACGCTCGGTGTCTACGATGCCGACTTCCTGTGCCCCCCAGTCACCGTGGAAGTGCGAGACATACGCCCGGTGATGACTGTAGTTGAACATGCAAGCGTCAGACATTCGAGTGTTAATCGCGCCGACATCAATGACCTTGAGACATGAGTCGGCAAGGTAGTCATAGACGTAGAGCTTCGCCCACGACCCTTGCCCGACGTAGAGCTTGCGATGGACCGAATCCCACGAGGCGTAGGTGCAGTGTATCGGCCACCGGCGGATTATCGTATCGGCGTCACACTCATACTCATACAGAGTATCCACCGCGGGTTTGAACCGGACGTCAAGGTCGCTCAGATAGACGTCGTTGTGGAACTCTCGGTAGACATCAAGCCACCGGAGGATTGAATCACCGGCCGCGTCTATTACCAGCGTGCTTTCCGGCCCTTCTGAGAAAGTGATATAGAGCTTCTGTCGACGCCAATTGTACGAGTAGCGATACAGGCCGTCTCCTTCAACCGGAATCTGCGCTTTGAGCTGATATGTTGAGCAGTCGAGCACAAGAAACTGGTCAAAGTCATAGCTGCATAGGTAGAGCTTATTGATATCCTGCAGGTAAATCCCCGGACGGAGCACCACAGGCAGCCGGATGACCGTGTCTATCTCGAATTGAGCGAACACAGTCAACGGGACAAGTGCGAGCAATAGCTTTCTCACAGATACCTCCAGACTTCGGAGGGGCGGGTCCAACCGCCCCTCCGAAATGCGGGACTACTCTACCACTGCCTTGAGCCTAGCTTGCTCCGCGCCCATGTCAATGAGCACGAAGTAAGCCCCGGCGCCAAACTTGCGGCCTTCCTTACTGCCATTCCAGACCAGCCGATGAGTGCCGGCCTTCTGCACACCGGCGTCGAGCGTACCGACGCGCCGGCCCAGCGCATCGTGCAGAACTGCCCTCACGTGCGCAGCGGCAGGCAACTGATACTCGACCTCCACGCCGTCGCGGACCGTGACGACTTGCGCCTTCGCTCTCCCGCCCGGCCCGACCCGGGCCTGCTGTCCTCCGGGAAAACGGGACATGCTGACTCCGTAGAACCTGTGGCCCGTGCCGGTGGTGAGATACATTATGTCGTCTGCCCCGATCGCCATCGAAGAACCGGCGTCGATGTCGTCCGGGAAGTGAGTGTTGTAGATATCGGCTGTGTCGTCGTCGTCGAGCAGGTCCCAGTAGTTGTATCCATGGGCCCGGTAGCGGTGCGGGCACTCGTTCTCCGCGTCGGCATCGAACGCTGCGTGGATGCGATAGCCTCCCCCAACTGCCGCGTTGGTCGTCAGCGACGCGCCATCATTGTTGACTTCCTCCGGCACGTCGGGCAAGCTGGTCCAGTAGCCCCCGCCGATGCAGTACTCGGCAAAGCACTTGTCCGTTCCGCCATACATCGCGACAATGGCTTCGTGGCCGAAGGCGCCTGTGTCGCAGAACGCAATCTTGGCGCCGCTGCGGGCATTGACGTTCAGGTCCGGCAACGAATCCCATCCCGGATGAAGGCGGAAGCAGTAGCGCCCAATGGGCCACGACCAGTCGCCCTGGATCCAGGTAGCTACACGCCAGTAGTAGAATGTGTCGGAGAGCTGTGTGGTCGACTGGTATTGGTTGGTGGCAACGACCGTGTCTATGGCATTGCTGCCGAAGTTGGGGTCGGTCGAAACCTGGATCCGGTACTGCGCCGTCATCGCAGGACTCCACCGGAAGGGCGGTGTCGGGTCCGCGATGGTGACCCCGGAGTCGGGGTAGAGATAACCATATTCACCGGCGTCAGGCATGGACTCGGCAGGAATCCAATGTCGCCAGAAGGTCTTGCCGCCGCCGGGCAGAAAAAACAACCAGCCGGGAATGGGGTAGCTGTGCGGGTTGTAGCCTTCGTTCGGCGCGTAGGCAATGCATGCCCCAATGTCCAGCGTGAACAGGCTGAGGGTCTCTTGCGTGGTAACACCGGTCCTCACGTCGTATCGGTACAGCCTCGATATCTCGTTCGCGTCCTTCCCCATGGCCCAGACGACCGGTCGTTCGACCCACTGGAACGCGATCCCGGTGCGTCCGAGCGGCACACCCGATATCCTCAGAGTATCCCATGGGTCCTCTTCTTCTGGGTCCACGTTGGGGTTGAAGCTTGCCAGGTAGGTCGCGTCGGGGCTACCCGTGCTGGGGAAGACCCCCCAAAGCAGGGTGTCTCCCCAGATGAGGTGAGTTCCATAGTCGACGTCGACATGGTTGGGGACGTCAGTCAGACGTTCCCAGGCCATGGCCGCTGCTGCTGCGAGCAGCATGCAGACTACTGCTTTCTTGAGCATGGTATTCCTCCTTTGCTCAAGTTGTGCGCACTTGCGCATCTTGTTTTCCCGGCGTATAATTCCCGTGGGCAGCACAGAGTTCATCTCTGAACCTGATTATTCCTGGCCGGGATTTCAGGTGCTGCCCTCTCATCTTGAGCCGGCGCCTGCGCAGGCGTCGGCACATCCCTTTCTGCCTCCTAGCGGAGCGATCTGCCGTCCAGCCAAGCCGCCGCGCCGCGTTACGTGCGTGCCCGGCTCTCAGGTCCCGACCACACGTCGTCACCTCAGACACCCCCGACAACCGGAGCATTCGCATCTACCGCCCGCCTTCGTCCGGGCGCGCTCTTTGGCGTCTTCGTCGAAGTCGGCCGACGTCCGGCCGGACATCCCGTAGGTCTGTGTCCAGTGGTAGCGCTCCTGGCAGAGGACTCTCGCATTCGCGAGGGCATTGCCGCCGTTGCGCCGGATGTGATGGACCTCCAGTCCCCACTTCCTTCGGCATCTGGGCATGGCTACCTCCTCAGGAGCTGGCGCGAACGCTTCACTTCCCGCAGGTTTCGCTGACGTTTGCCGACACCAGCACGACAGTATCGCTGATGTCCAGGGACTCACCGGTCTCGCCATTGTGGGCCTTGCAGAGCGGGATGATGTACCATCTGTCATCGCCAGAACGGGCCTTCTGCACGTGGGCGCCCACTTCGGGCTTCTGCCGACACTTCTTCTCCGGGCAGTAGGCAGGCAGTACCTGACCACTGTAGTTATTCCAGTGCGCGAGCCAGCTCCCGCAGCTACAGACATTGTCTCCGGTGCCGTTGATGTTGAACACTGTCATGATACCTCCCTACTCCTCATCCGGCCGGCGGATACGGATCCTTGCCGTAGGTCCATTCCGTGGCAATCGTCCCGTCCGCATTGTGGACGATGACCTGACCGGGCTGGTGTTGTTTGGCATAGGACACCGCGTTGTCGATGGTCGGCTCTTTCGTCCGAAACTTAGCGAGGTTCCATGACGAGCCCTG
>CAZSUX010000194.1:0-3522 GCA_964610135.1 uncultured bacterium
CCCGCATCAGCACCACCGCCTTTGCCGGGCTGCCGCTCATCGCACGACTGGCTGAGTCGCTCGGACTCATTCCGGCACTCGAGCAGCGGCTGCATTTCCTCAAACGTCGCCAGCGGGGTTACTCCGTCTGGCAGTTCGTACTCAGCCTGATGCTGCTCTCGATCGCCGGCGGCGAAAGCCTCACCGATATTCAACTGATTCGGTCCGACCGCAGTCTCAAACGGCTGTTGGGCTGGCCGCGGCTACCGGCAGCCACCACCTTGGGGCAGTTTCTCCACCGTTGCACCCGGCGCGCACTCAAGGCACTGAGCACGGTCAACACCCGCCTGGTCACCAAGAGTCTCCAGTACCGACTGATCGAATCGGTGACGCTCGACTTCGACGCCACCCTGATCGAGTCGCATAAGCATGACGCGCAATATACTTACGAGAAGTTCCCGGGCTATGACCCGCTGCTTTGCTTCGTCGCCGAGACCAGAATGGTACTGCGCGGCCTGTTCCGACCCGGTAACGCCTCGCCCAGCGGCAACGCCCTGTCGTTCCTGCGCGGTTCGCTCAAGCTCCTGCCACCATGGATCGGCAGCATCCGGATTCGCTCCGACTCCGCATGGTACAATCACCGGGTGATGGACTTCTGCCATGACCACGACATCCGGTTCGCCATCACCGCCGTCCTGACCGAGCCGCTCATTGAGGCAGCGAAAGCGATTCCGGAGAAGGACTGGCGTTACTTCGACCGGACTGACCAGATCGCCGAAACCGTCCACGTCGTCGGCGACAGCGTCCGGGCCTATCGGGCTATCGTGCTCAGAGCCAGGCTCGAACAAGCCGACATCTTCACCGGGCTCTACTCCTACCATGTTGTAATGACGAATATCAGCGACCGGGGTCGAACGTCCGTCATCCGCTGGCATCGTCAGCGGGCCAACGCTGAGAACATCATCAAAGAGCTGAAGTACGGTTTCGGACTCGACCGACTGCCGTGTGGTGAGCTTCTTGCCAATGCCGCCTACTTTGAGACCAACCTCCTCGCCTACAATCTCGTGCAACTCTACAAGCAGTTGGTCCTGCCCGCCGGCTGGCAGCAGTACACCATCAAGACGTTGCGTCTCCGACTGCTCAACATCGGAGCCGTGGTTGTCCGGCACGCACGCGAGCTGCTGCTCAAGGTGCCCGCAGACCATCCTTACTGGCAGTTATTGGCACACAGCCGAGACAAAGTCCTGCGGTTGGTTCCACAGTAACGCCAGCCCGAAGTCGGCAACTACCGGAACATCTCCACCACCCGTCGGACGGAGCCTTGCCCGAAACGGGCTCAGAACACTCAAACCGGAACAGTGGACGCAGCCGAACGACTGCTGATGAGTTAAATGACGGTCAAGAACCGCCTACGTCGTTACCGAATGCTGCCCGAGGTGCATCTATTCACCTTATCTGCGGATCTGGGGGTGGTGACTTGTCAGAGGCGGACCGGCTGGTTCCGATTCATGGATGCCTGCGGGGGTGCTTGGGGCCGGGAAGCTGAGGATTCAGGTCTGAGGAATGAGGAGGGAGGAATCGGATTTCCTGAGGGGGGTGCTGGCGGGTGTCGGGTGATTCGGGCTGGTTCCGCGTGCCGCCAAGGGGCGGCATTCGTACCGCACGTCCGTTGTGTTCTGACAGGTCTTGGACGGCAGGCCGCAGAGTTTGACCGTCTGCCGGGCGTGTCCTATCTTCACCTGTGCCTGAATTGCCGGAACTCGAGGTAACAAAGGACCGACTGCGGCTCGCGCTGGCGGGACGGGTCGTGGCCGGCGCCGTCGTCCGCTCGCCGGTCGCGCTCAAGACCGTCACCCCGCCGCTCGAATCCCTCGCGGGCTGGCACATCCGCTCGGTTAGCCGGCTCGGCAAGCTCATCTGCATCGGGTTCGATGACAAACTGCACCTCTGTATCCACCTCATGCTCTCCGGCCGCTTCGCGTTCGGGCTAACGCGCGCGCCGCTGAACCGGCTTCACGCCTTTGCCCTGCACTTAGACCGCGACGAGGACCTGCGCGTCATCGAAGATACGACCCACCACCGGCTGAGCATCTACCTCGTCGCCGACCCGCAACAGATTGACATCGTCGCCCGGCTTGGCCCGGACCCGCTCGGCCCTAAGTTCACCCTCGCCCGATTCCGGCGGGCGCTGGGCCGCCGTAGCCGCACGCTCAAACGGTTCCTCACCGACCAGTCAGCCATCGCCGGCATTGGCAACTGCTTCTCAGACGAGATTCTCTTCGCGGCACGGCTCTCACCCTTCGCCATCTCGACTGCAATCAAACCCGAGGAGAAAATCCGTCTGTTCACCGCGACGAAGAAGGTGCTGCAGGATGCCATCCTGCACCTCCGGGCACTCGACCGCCTGCCCGAGCGGAAGGACCGAACGTTCCTGCGTGTCCACAATCGGTTCGGCCAGGCCTGCCCGGCCTGCTCGACGCCGGTGAAGCGCGTGAGCTACCAGGAATCGACCCTCTACTACTGCCCGACCTGCCAGACACCGGGCCGCGAACTCGCGGACCGCCGTTTCTCCAAGTTCCTCAAGTGAGCTCCCCGGCGTCCGCTTCCGAGATTCGCCATTCGCCAATCGCCATTCGCCAATCGCCTCTTGTCTCGGTCTGCTCCGAAATCGGACGCGGGCATCCTGCCTACCTCGACTCGGTTCTAGTGGCGCTTGATCGGCTACAGGCCGCACGAACAGCGGGCGAAAGCGGGGACAGTCCCTCGGAGCGCGAGGACGCGCGGTACAGCCCCCGTTTTCGCGGTCATGTCCCGCGCCTCACGGTACCCGAGCTCTGCACCGGCACTGCCGGGCTTGTGTGGAGCTTCGCCCGACTTGGCTACCGCTTCGGCGCTCAGGGCGGCCCCGCGACCTGGCTGTACAACCGCCTCCGCTCCGCCGACTCAAGACCCTCCGGTCTCCAGCTCACGCTGCTCGGCACGAGTCTCCGTCGGGAGTTTACCGGCTATGACGGCCTCTGCATCGTCGACCATCCCCTGCTCGCCCACATCCTTACGCCGGTCTGCCGCGTCGCCTATCTCCATTGCGAGATTGCCGCGCCCGGGCTTTCCGCCGTTCCCGGCGCCCGGCGCACATTCGTACCTCTGGAATCTACGGCTGCGAAGCTTGAAGCGTCTGGCGTCAAGCGTGAAGCCTTGACCGTGACCGGGCTTGTGGTAGAACCCCAGCTGGTGGATGTCGCGGAATCGGCATTCCGGGCCCGAGTCGCGCGCCTCGCATCGGACCGGCCGCTGACCATCGGCTTCTTCGCCTCCGGTGCGCGGCCCCGGCCGCATGTCAGTCTAATCGTCACCGCCGCGTTCTCTGTTGCCCGGGCCGGGCACAAAGCCGTCCTGTTCTGGGGACCCGGGATGCTCCGCGCCGCCAAAGCGCAGCTTGCGCTCCGTCGTCAGGGCGCTCCCGAGGAATCGACCCAGGTCATCTGGACCCGTGACCGCCGGCACGAGACCGCCCGCACCGCCGAGTTCTTCCCGAATCTCGAC
>CAZSUX010000194.1:3622-5563 GCA_964610135.1 uncultured bacterium
CCGTGACCGCCGGCACGAGACCGCCCGCACCGCCGAGTTCTTCCCGAATCTCGACGTGCTCGTGGCCGCTGCGCACGAACGCACCAACTGGGCGGTCGGACTCGGCCTGCCGATGTTTGCGCTCATGCCCAACATCGGCCCGTTCGCGGCCGGAAACTACGCGTTCGCCTCAGAACAGGGCACCTGCCTGCCCCTCGAAGGCATCGCCGGTGCTGCCGGGCTTGCCGACACGATTGCCGACCTGCGACGCTCGGGCCGTCTGGCCGAGATGGCGCGCAACGGCTGGGGCAGGCATGCCATCACCGGCGCCGAAGCCATCGCCCGCGAACTCCTGTCCGCCACATAGCGAGCCGGCGGACCCGGACCCTCACCACAAAGAGAGCAAGTCACGAAGAGGAAGAGACAACCGCCAAGGACACCAAGATCGCCATGTCCGAACACTCGATCCCCTAATCCCTCATTTTCTTCTTGACATCGCGGCCTATTTCGGTATTCTTATACCGAAATGGCTAATAGGCGAGCCCAGAGCGGTTCCGGCCCGTTCCGGATCTCCGAGGCGGCCAACCTCGGCCTGCACGCGCTGGCCGTGATTGCCGCCGGGGCAGGGCCTGTCGCCCGCACCCGCGAAATCGCGGCCCGGCTCAAAGCTTCGGCCGCGCACCTAGCCAAGGTCATGGTCGCGCTCGAACACGCCGGGCTGGTAGTAGGCACCCGCGGCCCGGCCGGCGGCTACCGGCTGGTTAGGCCCGCGTCGCGCATCTCGCTCCGGGAAATCTACGAGGCAATCGAAGGACCGATGCAGGCCCGCACCTGCCTGTTTGGCGAACCGGTCTGCAGGGCCGGAGGCTGCGTGCTGAGTGAGTACTTCGGCGGACTCAACCGCGACGTCATCCGCCGGCTCGCCCGCACGAGGCTGACTGAAATAGTGAAGGCGTTTGGAGCTAAGAATGGGAAGTAGGCGCAAGATAATCAGAGTGGACGAAGAGAAGTGCACCGGCTGCGCCGAGTGCATACCCAACTGCCCGGAAGGCGCCCTGCAGGTGATTGATGGCAAGGCCCGGCTCGTGTCCGACCTCTTCTGCGACGGCCTCGGTGCGTGTGTAGGCCACTGCCCGACCGGTGCTATGACCGTGGAGGAGCGCGTCGCCGAGCCCTACGATGAGGCCCGGGTGATGAAGAACATCGTGAAAGCCGGCCCGAACACGATTGCCGCGCACCTGAAACACCTCAAAGACCACAGCGCATGTGACTACTACAACGAAGCGGTCGCCTATCTCCAGCAGCACAACATCCCGCTTCCGTCGGCCCTCCAATCGTCAGTCGCCAATCGCGAATCGCCATTAGCTTGTGGTTGTCCCGGTTCGGCGGTCCAGACTCTGTCTCCCCAATCTGCAATCCCCAATCTGCAATCTGAAATGCCGCATGGCTGCCCCGGTTCCGCCGTCCGCGACCTCTCCGGCTCCTCCCTCGCCCCTAACCCCTCGTCCCTCGTCCCTTCTGAGTCGCGTCCTTCGCGACTCAGAAACTGGCCGATCCAGCTGACGCTGATACCGGTCAGCGCTCCGTACCTCAAGAACGCCGACCTTCTCATCTCGGCCGATTGCGTCGGCTCGTCCCACCCGAACTTCCACCAAGACCTCGTTGCAGGCCGAGTCCTGATTATCGCCTGCCCCAAGCTCGACGATGCTGACGCCAACCAGAAGAAGCTGACCGAACTCTTCAAGGTGAACGCACCCAAATCGGTGCTCGTGGCCCACATGACGGTTCCCTGCTGCTCCGGCCTGGTGCAAATCACGAGGCAGGCGATTGCCGACTCAGGCAAGACCATACCATTCGCAGAAGTCACCATTGATATCAACGGCAAACCAGTACAAAGGAGTTAGAAGATGAGCATGTTCTGCTACCAGTGCGAGCAGACCGCCAAAGGCACCGGCTGCACGG
>CAZSUX010000195.1:0-5552 GCA_964610135.1 uncultured bacterium
CGTGCTTTGGGATTGTGTGGAGCAGGGAGATGTCAGCACCGAACGCAAGATTCGGGGCTACGAAAGCACCGACCCTGAAATACGGGTCAATCGGCGCAAACTCAGAATTTGGGCTGTAGTAGTAGACGAACGAGTCGCCGCCTGCGAAGCGGTAATCAAGCCCTACCGTTCCGAACCGCGTGCCCGTGGCAAACGGACCTGCCGCCGCGAGCGCGGCGAGGAATAGAGTGACTACTGCTGTTCTTCCCGCAGAAGCCATCGCCGAATAATACCTCCCGGCCCTATAGTGTCAAGTCCAGACGGTCGCCCGCGCGGGAATGGGCGATGACCCTCAAGCCTCGGGCCGCAAACCCGGGCAGTCGGGCCGTAGTGGACATACCAGCTCCACCAGTTCCTCGCAAGGAAGCCCGGCAAGCTGGCTGCCGAGTTACCGGAAGAGGAATCCGGGAAGGAACTCGGACAGGTACGGGGACTGGAACTCAGGATTGAGCATGGGAAGGAACGGTGCATGTTACACGGCAAGGAACCGGACAAGGAGCTGACATTGTTGTCCGTGAAGTAGCGGACGAAGTAGCGGGTCAAGTAGCAGTAGAAGTAGCTGAGCACGTAGCCGGCGTAGTTCCCCGGAAAGTCACTCGGAAAGCGACTCCGCAAGCGATGGGGCAAGCCACGGGGGAGGCATAGGAGGGGTTCGAGCGAAGAGCGTGGATAGACGATTGAAGATAGAGGAGTTAGGACAAGAACTGGCGGACGCGGGAATATGCACATACTACATATTCAGAGGTGATGGTTGAGCCGGAAACCGGCTAATGGCTCATGACCAGGGGCCGGGTTCAGGGCTGCGGTTACCCCGCAAGTTCGCCAAGCTCGCGCTCGACGGTCTCGACCGCTTCCTCCGTCGCAAGTAGCAGCCGGCAGGGCCTTCCACTGCGGCACGCCAATACGTTTGGGCCGGCGCTCTTGTCGGGGTCCCTGTGCTTGCCATGTCTGTCCCTCCGCGCTACAATCGACCATGGTCGCACGCAGGCTGCTTATCTACGTGGATGCCTCGGTCGTCGGCGGCTGTGAAGACGAGGAGTTCAGGGAGAGCAGCCGGGCGCTTTGGGAGCGATTCCGCACCGGACGACACACGCTGGTGCTGTCGGAGCACACGATCCGGGAGTTGGCTGGCGCTCCGCCCGCAGTCCGGGGCCGTGTTGCGGAGATACCCTCAGAGAACCTCGTCGTGCTTCCAGACCAGCCCGAGGCCGTTGCTTTGGCTGAGGCGTATCTGAAGCACGGTGTGCTCGGGCCGGGCTCACACTCGGATGCGCTGCATATCGCCTTGGCCACGATTCGCAGGGTGGACGTGCTCGTAAGCTGGAACTTCCGCCACATCGTGAACCTCGGCCGTATCCGGTTGTTCAACGCCGTGAATCTCGAACAAGGATATGGAGTACTGGAAATCCGTACGCCCAGGGAGATACTGGAGTATGAGTAAGGCATTTGATGCCGTTGCGTTCATGCGCAGACGCAGGGAAGAAATCGACCGGGAAGACGAAGGTCTATCCTGGGAAGAACGGGCGCGCAAGACGCGGGAATTGCTCAGCAAAGACCCGCTGTGGCTGCGCCTCAAAGACCGCGTCGCGGAGCCCGTTCCAACCGAGCCGACGGTTGTGTCCGACAAGCCGCGCTAACGCGGACTGTCCAGACAAAGAGCTGGCCGCAAGTTCCCGCGCCGCGTTCTCGCGGGGAGTCGTTCGTGCCGGGGCCGACCGCAGGTCCGGTTCGGCGATTCTGCATTCTGGTCTCTGAAATCTGATTTCTGGATTCTCCTAAGTCCGCCATCTGCCCCCGACGGTCTCGACCGTCTCCTCCGTCGCAAGTAGCTCTTCGTGGCAACAGAGGCAGCGCTGCCATCTCGACGGTGGCACAGCGTCCTGGCCTGACGAACGTCTTTCTTGACAAGCTGGCGATAGGGAGTAGGTTGTGGCGTAGTAAGAAGGACACTGTGATGGCCGTCACTGACCGATGTCAGACCGCGCCAAACACGAGGGGCATTCCTGCGCCGTTTTTGGGCGCACCCAATAGAGAGACCGAATCCAAAGAGCACAAAACCTGGAGGAGAAGATGAAGAGACGCACAGCGTGGCTGCCGTTCGCGGCCAGCGTAGTCATTGCTCTTGTCGTGCCAGCCTACGCCACTGACCCGCCGGCGGTGCAATGGACAAAGACCTTTGCGGGTGACGGCAGCGCCGCAGGCTACTACGTGGAGCAGACAGACGACGGCGGCTACGCGATTGCGGGGATAACCACCACCGGACCTTACACCAGACTGCTGCTTGTCAAAACGAATTCCAGTGGCGAAGCGGTCTGGACAAGGACGATGGGGATGGGCGGCTTTCAACCGACGCGTGCTTTCATGGTGCACCAGACCGTTGATGATGGCTACATCGTGGGGGTCAACGGAGTACTGACTGCTCAGGCGCGAGCTGACATCTGGTTGGTGAAGCTGGATGGCCAGGGCGACGTTGTCTGGCAGAGCGAAATAAGCAGCGATGTCTTTCCGTATGCTTATGTGAGTGGCCACGCGCTAGTACAGACGAGTGACGGCGGATACGCGGTAGTGGCGATCGAAACGCTGAGCGACAGCTCGGTAGTCCTCTTCAAGACTGACAACTTGGGTAGACGTCAGTGGCTCAAGCGATATGCCGTGGCCATCCGTCTGTTGGGCGTGCCAGACAGGCTCTCACTGCGGCAGACGTCCGATGGTGGATACGTCATCGGCACCAGGACCTTGCTGAAGGTCGACTCCCAAGGAAACCAGCAGTGGCTTGCGGCCTTCGGCGATGTCCTTTGCGCCAATTCGGCCATTCAGACGCCCGACGGATATGTCGCGACAGGACCGGCGTCGAACTGGGCGAACTACGACTACTCCAGTATCTACCTCATGAAGACAAACTCCCAGGGTTCCCGAGACTGGTTCCATGAGTTCGCCTTCAGCGCGAGGAGTGAGGGACGTTGGGTCGAGCGGACGGCGGACGGTGGCTTCATAGTGGCCGGTTACTACCTTGGGTCCGATAGTCGAAGTGCGGCCTGTCTCATTCGGACAACGTCAAGCGGGACTCATCTGTGGACCGATCCACTCTGCGTAGGCAGTGCCGAGTGCGTAAGACAGACGCAGGATGGGGGCTACATAGTCACCGGGCGGCACTATGCTCCGACGACAAGGACCACTTCAATGTTCCTTGAGAAGCTGGCGTCCCAGCAGAAATGAGGACGGCATGAGGCTGAGACTATGGGTACTTCTTCCGGTATTAGCGTTGCTCGCGACACTAGCTTTGGCGGTGGGGTACGATCTGGATCGCGAAATCCAGTTCATTGATGAAACCTATGCGAGTTGGGGACCATACGAAGACGAGTTCGGCCCCTACGTAGCTGAGCTTGGTGGGGACTGCGGCCATTGGCCATTGAGGGCCTTGTGCAACGCCAGTCCAAAGCTCTTTCACTTATTGAGGCGATGGGGCAAGCTCAACCCAAAGTGCACTAGGGGAGGTCGCGTTTATAATGACGGACTGCCAGAGCTGCACCGCGCCGGCAAAGCACTTCAATCCTATGGCTTCAAGTACGAGAGTTGGTTCATGGGGAAGGTTCAGGGCTATCCTCCGCCGAGCCTTCCGGAAATCAGGAACTGGTTCGAGACCGACATGGAAATGGGGGATGTAATCGAGATCGGGTTTCCGGAGGAGGTCCAAGACTTCGGACATGCATTGGTCATAAGGAACACCGAGGACGGGATATACTTCTGGGACCACAGCGGCAACGGCAACACTGACTTCGTCAAGCTGATGCAGGAGACCTATCAGAAGATGAACGCTGGCTCGCAGGTGACGCTGACCAAGATACACCCACCGGATGAAATCGGGGGATGGAATTATGACCAATATGCCTCCTTCTTCATGGATAGCTCCTGGACCAAGGACAACGGACAACCTGTCCGGGGCCACGGCGGGCGGATCCGCCATCAGTGGATCTGCTGCTGGCACGAGAACATCGGAGGCACGTGGCCATGGTTCGCCGACTCGACCGGCTATGCTTGTCTGTCGTGGGAAGAGCAGAGCGGACACACCTGGGACAGCATGATATCGCCCCGGATCAATCTGGCGGGCTGTTTCAACTGCGTTCTCAAACAGACCTGCCAGTCCACACTGGAAGGGGGTACACAGAAGATCTTGCTGTCCACTAACAACGGAGCATCATGGCAGGATCTCCCCGTTGGCTCGCAGGCAGTCGATCCAGGGGATTTCGGGGACACATTACTTAATTGCCGCGACTGGGCGGCAGATTCCAGTGCGAAGTGCAACGATTGACAGTCATGAACAGGGAGCTAAACTCCGGGCACAGGCGGAGCGACATGCAGACTATCGTGTCCGCAAAGAGGATGCATAGCATCCAAGGAGGAGTGTATGCGTAGGAGCAGGTATTTCGGAGCAGCCCTTTTCGGGCTGCTCGTGGTCGCTGCCATTACGGTGGCAGCAGGGTCGGGAAGGAAGCCGGCGTTGGAGAACGCGACGGCCTCGATTCGAATGTTGACCGATGCTGAAGCTGCACAGCTCAGCCAGAGATTCCCCGAGCTCAAGTTGGGGCGCGGAGGAGAGATCGGTCAGTTCAGGAACGAGGCAATTGAGCGTGCTTTCCCAACCACGTATTTCTACAGGGCCTACGACCTGTCTGTCACGCCGCCACTGCCCCGCATGATTGCGGTAAGCGGCGACACCCATCTCCCGATGCCCGATGGCCTGAGCAAATTGCTCGCGCGGTACAGCATAAGCGTCAACGATGACAACATCATCGAACTGGCCCAGACATTCGTCTTGTTGGCTGTGGGAGACCAGCATTTCCGGCCGCTCGACAGTTTCCCATCAATAGTCTTCCTGGAGGCCAGGAGGATCAAGCAGAGAATAGGCAGCATATCGTGCGAGGCCAAGCTGAAGGTCAGGGTCGGCGAGCAGGTGGAGGAGTGGTACTTCGACAGCCGCCACGGCCACCTAAGCTATGTGGAGAGGCGAGTCGCCAACGGGCGCGTCAAGTTTTACGTGCTCAGTTCCGCCGAACCTCGACGGGAGCAAGGACTGCTCTACCAGACGCCGTGCATTGACATCGGGGGATTTCGGGGACAGGGGATTTCGGGAACACTAATTCCAACTGCGGGGCGCGAGTTCAATAGTGAAGCGCAACATCTGGAACGGAATTCCAGGCAAGCTCGTAACGATGTTTGCGAACGGCGAGCAGAAGCCGGGCTACTACTCGATTGCGTGGAAGGGCACCGACATGCGCGAGCGGAGCGTCGCGGCCGGCACGTACTTCTACGTGCTGAAGTCGAACGGCAAGATCGCGCAGAAGAGGATGTTGCTGGTAAGGTAGTCTCCGTCTGACGGACTGATGCGGTCTTCAGAACAAGGGCCGTTCGCATACCTGCGGGCGGCCCTCCTCTGGCGGTCACGGGTGAGGACGGCGCTGGCGCGCGTTTGACACGCGGGGCGCGGGCGGCATTATTTTCGGGTGACAATCAGG
>CAZSUX010000196.1:0-4020 GCA_964610135.1 uncultured bacterium
GAAACTATGAAGCGAGCTTTGAAATGAGCTTTGAGTTGAGCTTTCAGAGGAGCTTTGATGCGAGCTTTCGACTGAGCTTTGAAGCAAGCGATGAAAGAAGCGATGCGCTGAGCTTTGAGATGAGCGATGCGCTAAGCGATGAAGCGAGCTTTGACTTGAGCTTTCGACCAAGCTCTGAAACAAGCTCTTGAAGGAACTTTCCAGGGAGCTCTCTACGGAGCTTTCCGGCGAGCTTTCTGAGGAGCTTCCGCGGCTACGATGACCGGCGAGTCGCTCGGCGGTGACCGTCGCCAAGTGGAAGGCCCGCGGCCTGACCGAGGTCGTGCTTCAGGCCATCCGTACCGACGTGTTTAACGTCGTAGCGCCGATCGCGCCGTAGCGCTGCTGCGGAAAGCGGCGACAGCCCCGCGGAGCGCCAACGTCGAACTTGGCGCGGTACAGTCCCCGTTTTCCGCCAGTTTTCCACGGCTCGGTCTGAGGACGGGCGGGGTTCCGCTGCCGAATCCCGCCCGGGAGTCTTGCAGCGGGTGAGGTTGACCGGGGCGGAGGGGCGTGTAGGCTTCGGCCTGTGAGAATCGTGGTGTCGGCCGGAGAGGCGTCGGGCCGGGCAATGCTTGAGCTGTTCAGACTTGAGATGGCCAGGCTGGACCCGGCGTGCGAGGTCATCAGTCTGCAGGATACGGCCGAGCTTGGACCGGTGTTCGGATTCGGGGAGGGGCTGCGGACCGGCCCGAGGTTGCGCGGCGTGCTTGACCGGGCTGAATCGTCGGTCATGAGGCTCGCGCCGGATGCGGTCGTGCTGATTTCCTTCTCGGGTCTACATCTTCCGTTGGGTCGGAGGCTGCGGCGGCGCGGAATCCCGGTGCTGTATCTTGGGCCGCCGCAGGTCTGGGCGTGGGGCGGGTGGCGCAAGAGACGATTGAGGAGGGCAGCGGACGAGGTTGTGTGTCTGTTCCGCTTCGAGGAGGAGATGCTGCGTCGGTCCGGCGTAGACGCGGTATACTTCGGTTATCCGTTGCTGGAGGGTGCGGTTTCCCGTCTGAGCCGGGAGCAGACGCTGGAGAAACTCGGATTTGGTCCGCGTGAGCGCTATGTCGTCTTCCTCCCCGGATCGAGGCCGACGGAGACCGCGTACCACATGCCCTTGTTCGATGCGACATATGAGCGGCTGTTGAAGGTCGCACCTGACGTTAAGGGAGTCATGGTGACAACGGATCAGGATGCAAGTCAGAAGGCAGAAGGCAAAAGCCAAAAGGCAAAACGTGGGGGACAGGAGGCGGAAGGCGGTGAGCGGTTAGCGGTTGGCATGCTTGCCGTCAGCCAGCACCGGTACGAGATCATGCGGCATGCTGACTGTGCCTGTGCGGTTTCCGGCACGGTGACGGCTGAGCTGGCGCTCCTCGGCGTACCGATGGTGGTCTGCTACCATCTGCCATGGCTATCGCGCGTGCTCGCGCGTGCTCTGGTTCGGATTCCTCATTTCGCCCTGCCCAACGTCCTGAGCAGGACGCGGCTCGTGCCGGAAATGCTCGAGCCTGAGCCGGAGGCACTGGTTCGGATACTGGCACCATTGATGCTGGATTCGGAGGAGCGTCGGCGGCAGCTCGCGGGTTTGGTCGGCGTCGCGGCAGGATTGGGACCACCGGGCGCGATGCGGCGTATCTGCACGCTGGCCCGGGAACTGGCAACCCCCGGTCGCCGGTCCGTAAGAGGGCAGAGGGGAGAGGACCGGGACTGAGGACCGAGGCGGCCGCGAAGCTGTGAGCCGCCGGCCGTCAGCCCTCGGGCAGTCAACTTGACTTCGCCTGAGGTTTCAATATCCTTGCTTTGCCTATGGCACACGCATATACGCCCGGTTTGAAAGTGACTGCCCGAACTCTGGTCAGGAAGCAGCGCCGGTTGCCGTTGCCCGGCGAAACCCTGGTCGACAAAGGCCACAAGGTGAAAGGCGAAGATATAGTCGCCCGTACGGCCCTGCCCGGAAACGTGCAGACGGTCAACGTTGCCGGCCTGCTTGGTGTCCCGCCCGAGGATGTGCCGAGCCTGATGATGAAGAAGGCGGGCGACGCCGTGGCCAAGGATGAGGTGATGGCCTTGTCCAAGGGTCTCTTCGGCCTCTTCAAGTCTGAGGTGAAGTCGCCGGTTGCCGGCACGGTGGAGAACGTCTCCTCGATTACCGGTCAGGTGATCCTGCGCGAGCCGCCGGAGCCGGTGCAGGTGGATGCCTACATCGAGGGCACGGTGAGCGAAGTGATTCCGCGTGAGGGCGTGGTGGTCGAAACCGAGGCGAGTTTCGTGCAGGGCATTTTCGGCGTGGGCGGCGAGGTGCGGGGCATCATCCGGATGATTGTCGACAAGCCGGACGTGGTGGTCACCGCTGCCCTGATTCCTGACGACTGCAAGGGCCAGGTGCTGATCGGCGGCTCTCTGGTCCGGTACGATGCAATTGAGCGGGCGGTCAAGCTCGGAGCCAAGGCAATCGTGGTCGGCGGCATCGAGGACGCGACGCTGCGTTCGTTCCTCGGATATGACATCGGCGTGGCGATTACGGGTTCGGAGAAGAAGGGCCTGACCGTGGTGGCGACCGAAGGGTTCGGGGAGATGCGGATGGCGCAGCGGACGTTCGAGTTGCTGCAGTCGCTGGTGGGCAAGATGGCGTCGGTCAACGGCGCGACCCAAATAAGGGCAGGCGTAATCCGGCCCGAAGTGATTGTGCCGGCTGACACGAACCTCGGGGAAATCAAGCAGAGCACAGCCGAGGGCGGGCTGGCACTCGGGATGCCGGTGCGTATCATCCGGCAGCCGAACTTCGGCAAGATCGGCACGGTCACGAGCCTGCCGGTCGAGCTTCAGACGATTGAAACCGAAGCCAAGGCGCGGGTGCTCGAGGTCGAACTGGAAGACGGCGCAAAGGTGCTGCTCCCTCGGGCCAATGTCGAGATAATCGAGAGCTAGCGCTTGCGCGTTCCAGTAGCCGTTGCCCTGGCCGTGACCATGGGTCTGGCCGGGCCGACCGGATTCTCATCCCTCAAGATTCTGCCGGGCGTCCGTGAAGCGGGGATGGCCGGCACCGGTGCTGCATCGGCATTCGGGCCCCAGGCGATTACCATCAACCCGGCCGCCGGCGCCGGCACGAACGGATTCTCCGCGGTTGCGTCCTACGCCAAGTGGCTTCTCGATACGCACCACCAGTCCTTGTTCGTGGGCCGGAACTTCGATGCGCTGTGCGTCGGGTTGGGTGTTTCCAGTTTCTCGGCCGGGGAATTTGAGTATCGTATCAAGCCGACCGATGACCCAATCGGTACCTTCACGCCGACCGACTTCACCGCCTACTTGAACCTGGCGCGACCCATCGGCAACATGGTCCAGGTCGGCCTGACCGGACGCTACTACTACACGCGCGTGTACGACGCCGATGCCGAGGGTCTGGGAGTGGATGGCGGGGTCAGGGTGATGCCGATCGACGGGCTGACGCTCGGTGCCTCGATTGTCGACTTCGGCAAGACGATGTACTTCGTGCGTGAGGTATTCTGGCTGCCGGCCCGGTGCCGGCTGGGCGCAAGCTACGACCTCGTCCCGTTCGAGCACGGGCGCCTGACCTTCGCCGCAGACGGCTCATACTTCCTCTACAGCAAGCTGACCGGGGCAGTTGCCGGGTGCGAGTTCGCATGGAACGATGTCGTGGCCCTGCGGGCCGGGTACGATTTCCTGTCCGAGGCGAACCACCTGAACTTCGGGCTGGGCCTGCGGGCCGGCCCGGTTCGTTTTGACTATTCGTTTGCGGTGATGAACCTCGACCTGGGCGGCGCGCACCGCGTCTCGCTCGGAATCGGCCTCTGAGAGGACAGGTCAAGGTTAAGGTGAAGGTCAAGGACGTGGAACCTTCCGAATCTCAACCTCGACCTCAATCTCTGCCTTTACCTCTACCTGTGTCTGATAATGGCTGAAGGCTGGCTCGACTTCGAACAACCGCTGGCCGACCTGGTCACGCGGATGGAAGAGCTTGCCGCGATTGGAGCG
>CAZSUX010000196.1:4030-5513 GCA_964610135.1 uncultured bacterium
CGAAGGACGAGGTCAAGCGGCTTCAGGAGCAGATCGAGAAGCAGAAAGCAAAGCTATATTCCGACCTGACACCCTGGCAGCGGGTTCTGCTCGCGCGCCATCCACGCCGTCCCTACCCACTGGATTACATCGAGCGTATCGTCACCGACTTCACCGAGCTGCACGGCGACCGGGCGTTTGCCGACGACCCGGCGCTTGTCGCCGGTATCGGTCGGATTGACGGCATCGGCTTCGCCATCGTTGGGCAGCAGAAAGGGCGCGATACTAAAGAGAAGCTCTACCGTAACTTCGGGATGCCGCACCCCGAGGGGTATCGCAAGGCGTTGCGGGTGATGGAACTGGCGGCGAGGTTTGGCCTGCCGATCCTGTCGCTCGTGGATACGCCCGGCGCGTATCCCGGAGTTGGGGCCGAAGAGCGGGGACAGGGCGAGGCGATTGCCCGCAACCTGCGCGACATGGCCATGCTCGAGGTGCCGATTGTGGCGGTGGTCACCGGCGAAGGCGGGTCGGGCGGTGCGCTGGCGATTGCTGTCGGCAACCGGGTGTTGATGCAGGAGAACGCGGTCTATTCGGTCATCACGCCCGAGGGCTGCGCCTCCATCCTGTGGCACGACGGGTCCCGCGGTGAGGAGTCGGCCAAGGCGATGCGCATGACCGCACGCGAACTCAGGGAATTCGGCATCATAGACGAGGTCGTGGCGGAGCCGCTCGGCGGCGCCCACCAGGACTGGGACGAGGCCGCCCGCCTGCTCAAAGACGCGGTCCTGGCCAGCTACCACGCACTCGCCGGGCAGTCCGGGCCGGAGTTGGTCGCAGGGCGCGTGGCCCGGTTCGACGCAATCGGCGTCTACGGTTCCGGACCGGCTTGAACCGGCGCCGCTCTGCTCGCCGACAGGAGTTCCCCACCGGGATACACGGGCCCTCGCACAAGGACGAAGTGGTAAGGACAAAGGACTAAGCAATTGGGAAAGGACAAAGTGGTAAGGCCGAGTCTCATTCGTCCTTAGTACTTACAACTTGCTTTGTCCTTTGGACTTTGTCCTTTGTACTTTACCGCCGCGGAGTCATCACACGTGAGTAGTCCAGAGAACAGCGGCGTCGCATTCCACTCCGGCTACGTCGCCATTATCGGGTTGCCGAATGTCGGCAAATCCACGTTACTGAACCGGCTGACGGGCGCGCACCTCGCGGCGGTTGCTCCCAGGCCCCAGACTACCAGGCACCGGATCCTGGGTATTCTGAACGGGCCCGGATTCCAGGCGGTTTTCCTGGATACACCGGGACTGCTTGACCCCAGGTATGCGCTTCAGCAGCAGATGAAGCGCGAGATAGACCTTGCGCTCAAAGACGCCGACCTGGTGATGCTCGTGCTCGACGCGGGCCGGACCGGCGAGGGGACCGACTCCATCGTACGGCGGCTGGCCGGTCGAAAGGTGCTGGCGGTGCTGAACAAAGTGGACCTGGTCAGGGAAAAGAAGGACCT
>CAZSUX010000197.1:0-1537 GCA_964610135.1 uncultured bacterium
CCTTGGTCGAGCCGGTCAGCAGTGCCGCCTTCACGCCGATGTCGGCCAGCCGTTCCTGCCAGCCCTGGAAGTGCTGCTCGGCCAGGATTTCGGTCGGCGCCATCATCGCGGCCTGGGCCGAGTTCTCGCACGCCACCAGCATCGCATAGAGCGCGACCACGGTCTTGCCCGAGCCGACGTCGCCCTGCAGCAGCCGGTTCATGCACCGCTCGCTCGCCAGGTCCTGACGGATTTCTTTCAGCACGCGCTCCTGGGCCCGGGTGAGCTTGAAGTGGAGCTTCTCCATGAACGGCCCGGTCAACTTGCCGGTCTCGGTCAGACTCGACTCCTTGCGCACCGAGGCGTACTCCCGGTGCCGGAGCGCGAGCAGCAACTGGAAGTACAGCAACTCGTCGTAGACCAGTCGCTCCCGGGCGCGCTGGGCCGACTCCATGTCCTTGGGGAAGTGGATCGCCCGGAGCGCGTCCTGGATACCGGGAAACTCGTAGTGTCGAACCATCTCCGGAGTCAAGGACTCGCGCACCTGCTCGAGGTTCTTCTCCATCGCCGTTGCCACCGCCCGCCGGATCGTCCAGAGCGAGAGTCCCTCGGTCAGCGGGTAGACCGGGATGATGGCGTTGGCAAACGAGAACTCGGCGTCCTCCTCGGCCAGTTCGAACATCGGGTTCACGAACTGCAGCCCGCGATAACGGGTAACGCGGCCGGAGAGCAGGATCTCCTGGTTGGGCTGGAACCGCTCGGCCAGGTCCGGCCGGTTGAACCAGAGCGCCTCCATCATCCCGCTGTCGTCGCGCACCAGGCAGGATACTACCTGCCGGCGCGTCTTCAGACGCCGGTTTCCGGCGGTCACGACGCGGGCAAGCACGGTTGCCTCGTCCCCGGGGCGCAGGTCGCGGATGGCCAACATCTGGGATCGGTCGAGATAGCGCCGTGGCACGAAGAAGAGCAACTGCCCGACGGTCTCCACCCCGACCTTGGCCAGCAGGGCGGCCCGTTTCGGCCCGATGCCCTTCAGGTATTGGACCGGCGCTTCCAGGCCCGCGCCCTCGGCCCAGACGTCACCGAGAGTTACTGACATCCTCTATTGCTCCTGCGTCTCGCCCGCGACCAGGCGTTTGAATTCCTTCTCATCCAGAATCTTCACTCCCAGTTCCCGTGCCCGGTCGTACTTCGAACCGGGCGACGCCCCGGCCACGACGTAGTCGGTCTGCTTCGAGACCGAAGACGAAACGCTGCCGCCCAAGGCGACGACCAACTCCGCCGCCTGCTCCCGCGAATAATGCTCAAGCGTGCCGGTCAAGACGAACTTCTTCCCTGCAAGCGGCCTGGGCCCGCCCGCCGTCTTCTCCTCGAACCGGAGCCCGGCGGCCTGCAGCCGCTCGACCAGCCTCACGTTCTCCCGGTCTGCCAGGAAGTTCCTGAACGACTCGGCGACGACCGGGCCGACTCCGGGCGTCTCCGCAACCTCGTCAGTGAGGCCTCTCCCCCTTCCCCCTTTGCCATTTCCCCTTTCCTCTTTGCCCTTTCCACTTTCCCC
>CAZSUX010000197.1:1547-2743 GCA_964610135.1 uncultured bacterium
AGGAAGTTCCTGAACGACTCGGCGACCACGGACCCAACGCCGGGTACCATCGCTATCTCGTCCGCTTCCCTCGCCTTGGCGTTCTTGGCGTCCTTGGCGGTTTTCCCGTCCCCTGCCGCCGCGGCCAGCCGCGCCCACGAGCCGAACGCCTGCACCAGCAACCGGGCCGCGTGGATGCCGATGTGGCGGATGCCGAGCCCGTAGAGCAGCCGCGTGAACGGCCGGGCCTTGCTCGACTCGATGGCCGCCAGCAGGCTCGTGGCCGACTTCTCCCCCATCCGTTCCAGGCCGAGCAACGTCTCCGCGCTCAACTCGTACAGGTCGGCGATGCTCTTCACCAGCCCGGTCTCGACCAGTTGCTCGACCAGCTTCTCTCCCATTCCATCGATGTCCATCGCCCCGCGCGAGGCGAAGTGGAGCAGGCGTGCCTTGAGCTGGGCCGGGCAGGAAGCGTTGACGCAGCGCCAGGCCACCTCTTCCGCCTCCTTGAAGAGCTTCGTGCCGCAGGCCGGGCACTTCTCGGGGACTGCGATCCTGGCGCGGTGACTGTGTCCCTTGTCCGGCACCACCCTCAGAATCTGCGGTATTATCTCGCCCGCCTTGTGGATGACCACCGTGTCGCCGACCCGGATGTCGAGCCGCTCGACCTCGTCCATGTTGTGGAGGGTCGAATGGGTAACGTTGGTGCCGGAGATGAACACCTGCCCGACCTCCGCCACCGGCGTCACGGTCCCCAGCCGGCCGACGTTGAAGTAGACCTTCAGCACCTCGGTCTCGGCCTCCTCGGGCGCGTACTTGTAGGCCACCGCCCAGCGCGGACCTTTCTCGGTCGTCCCCAACTCCTCGCGGTCGCTGAACCTGTCAACCTTGATGACCATCCCGTCGATATCGTACGGCAGGTCGTGCCGGTGCGCCTGCCAGCTCTCGCAGTAGGCGATGACCTCCTCGATGCCGTAGAAGAGCCGGCTTTCGGGCGCGGTCCGAAACCCGAGTTCCGTGAGCGCGACCAGCACCTCGTGGTCGGTCGCAATCCGTTCTATTCCCCTGGGTACGGTATGGACGAAGCAATCCAGCCGGCGCCGCCGCACCTGCTTCGAATCGAGCAGCTTGAGCGTGCCCGCGGTCGCGTTGCGCGGGTTGGCGAAAGTCGCCAGCCCCTCCTCCTCCCGCTCCGCGTTGATGCGCTCGAACTCCCG
>CAZSUX010000197.1:2843-5494 GCA_964610135.1 uncultured bacterium
AGCATCGGCGGGTCGTGGGTAACGGAGGTGAACTCCTTGAGTGGCTCGCCGCCGACGCGGCGGGTCGGCGAGTCGGGCCGAACCAGGTCCGGGAACTCCTGCTCAAGCTCCTGCAGCCGCTTCAACATCTGGTCGAACTCGTAGTCGCTGATGGTCGGCTGGGCGAGCACGTAGTAGCGGTAGTTGTGCTCGGAGAGTTCCCGGCTCAGCCGGGCGACTTCTGCTCGTGCTTTGGTTTTGGTCAAGAAGACTATTCTTCCCGTTTTCGCCTGAAAGTCAACCGTCTGCAGCCGCCGTGATTCCAGAATCGATGGCCACGAAGAGACGAGAAGGAACTAGACGCAACCTTCTACCGTACGGGAATTCGCTTCGTGTCCTTCGTGCTTTCGTGGCGCTGCATCGGCTCCGGGGCTCAGTCGATTTCTTGACCGTCAACTGGTTCAGGCTAGACTGGCACTGAGGTAGCCCATGCAATTCATCCTCTCGCTCATCCTGATTGCCTCTCCCGCCACGTCCGGCGTGGCTCCGCTCCGCTGGCAGAGCCCGGACAACTCGATGCCGCTCAGCTTCAGTGAGTGGCGCTCGAAGCTCGCGCCGCAGCCTTTCCGCATCAAACCGCTGATATCGCCGCGCCGCCTCGACAATCGCGTGGACTTCTTCATCGAAGAGACGCTGGCGACCGCCCTGCGCCCGGCGCTGGAGACGCTCGCTATCGACCTCGAACGCGAGACCGTGGCCGTGTCCGTCTTCTCAGTCAGCGGGACCTCGGCCGAGACTCTCAAGGCGGTGCTGAAGGACGAATACGCAACCGGCATGAGCTCGGCGGTGTTCGTCGGCGACCTGCCGATTGCCTGGTTCCAGATAATCGATGACTGGAACTCCAACGGTATGCGTGACGAAGGCGAAGGCTACGAGGAGTTCCCCTGCGACCTCTTCTTCATGGACCTCGACGGCACCTGGAAAGACAGCATGGTCCGGCTCGACACCCTCGACAGTCTCGTTCCCGGCTCGGACTCCATCTACGACCTGCACCAGGACAGCATCACGCCGGAAATCGCCGTCTCGCGGCTGCCTGCCTCGGCAATCGGCAGCGCGGAGACGCTGCTCGCCAGCTACTTCGACAAGAACCACCGCTACCGGAACCAGGAACTGCCGATCACCGACCGCGCCCTCGTCTACATCGACGACGACTGGGAGCCGTGGGCAACCGAATTGGACTCCAACGTCGGCCTGCTCTACCCGAACCGCGTGCTCGTGGCCGACCCGGAATCCACCCGCATCGCCGACTACCAGCCGCGCATCGACTCCGCCGCCTACCAGTGGATATCCCTGATGTCCCACTCCTGGCCCGGCGGCCACGCGATGAAGTACGACAGTGCGCGAGAGTGGGACTACTTCTACGCGGATACGATACAATCGCTCGACCCGCAGGCGAACTTCTACAACCTCTTCGCCTGCTCGAACGTCCGCTTCGTCGAACCCGGCTACTGCGGCGGCTGCTACGTCTTCCAGACCTCGGACGGTCTCGGCGCAATCGGCTCGGCCAAGACCGGCTCGATGCTCCAGTTCGAGAACTTCTACGACCCGCTCGGCCAGGGTAAGACGCTCGGTGAGAGCTTCCGCGAGTGGTTCGAAGCAGTATTCGAAGACGGCTGCGACCCGAGCGAACGCTCCTGGTTCTACGGCATGTGCCTGGTCGCCGACGGCACGCTCAAACCCCGCCTGCCCCAGACCGGCATCACTCAGGACGATCGGCGATTGGCGAATGGCGATTGGCGAATGGCAGCCTGCCGGCTGCTTGCGAACCCGGCGCGCAACCACGTCAGCTTCGAGCTGAACCTGACGCAGCCCGCCTCCTGCCGAATCGCCCTGTACGACCGCACCGGCCGCATGGCCGCCGGGCTGACAGCTGAGTCGTATTCCGCAGGCTCGCACCAACTGAGCATGGATGCTTCCGGCCTCCCCGCCGGCGTCTACTTCCTGACGGCCACCACCGGTGCGGTCAGCACCCGCATCCCGGTCACGGTAATTCGCTGACCCGGGCAGACTTCCGGAGCATCCACAGACTGCGCGGACGACACGCGAAGTGTCGTCCTAAGCAAACGAAGGGAGTCGGATGGATCTGTCAGAGACGAACCGCCAAAGTCAGGACGGTCTATCCACTGACAAGGAGTGTCACCCCGACGGAGCGAAGCGATTGGAGGGGTCTCGCCCTCAACCGACAATCGGCAGTCGAAGACCACTCTAAAAGCTCGTCGGAAAGCTCCTTAGGATGCTCGCCGCAAAGCTACTCAGGAAGCTCGTTAGAAAGCTCACCGGAAAGCTCGTCCGAAAGCTCATTTCAAAGCTCGACTCATAGCTTAGCGCATTGCTCGTTCAGAAGCTTCTCGCGAAGCTTCGCTCATCGCTCGGCTCAATTCCCGTTCTCGACCTCAACCTGAACCTCAACCTGTTCCTTGGTCTGAGCCTCAACCTGCACCTTAACCTATTCCTCGCTCTAGACCTTAACCTCAACCTTGCTCGAATCCTCGTCCTGAACCTGCCCCCCAGGCAGTAGGTGGACCGCCCACTCCACGGGAGAATTGTGGCTCTTGCGCCTGGTCACACAATACCTTGTGGTCCCGCGAGTCCTGACTTGGAACACAGGTCGC
>CAZSUX010000198.1:0-5468 GCA_964610135.1 uncultured bacterium
CGGAAATCGTGCGGACTTTCGCCGATCACCTGCGCGGACTGGGGTTCACCGAGATCCACACCTCCAAGATCGTATCGGCCGGGACCGAAGGCGGGACCGCGCTCTTTCCCATCAAGTACTTCGAGCAGACGGCGTACCTCGCCCAGAGCCCGCAGTTCTACAAGCAGATGCTCGTGGGTGCCGGGTTTGAGCGGGTATTCGAAATCGGCTTCGTCTACCGGGCCGAGGACCACGCGACCTCGCGCCACATCAATGAGTACCTGTCACTCGACTTCGAGATGGGGTTCATCGATGCCTACACCGACGTGATTGACGTCGAGCGAGGCTTCCTGAAGCAGATGGTCGAGAATATCGGCAAGACGTGCGCGGACGAAATGGCTTTGCTCAAGGCCGAACTGCCGAAAGCAGGCGACATTCCCGAAATCCGCCTGAAGGACGCGCTGGCGATACTGGCCAAGGACTACAAGCGCGATACGAAGGAGATGGTCGACCTGGACCCCGAGGGCGAGCGGCAGATATGCGACTACGCGTTGAAGACGCACGGCAGCGAGTTCGTCTTCATCAGCCGCTACCCGCGTAAGGCGCGGCCCTTCTACACCATGCCGGACCCCGAGGATAACGAATCGACGCTCGGGTTCGACTGCCTGTTCCGGGGGCTTGAGGTGACGACCGGGAGCCAGCGCATCCACGACTACAACATGCTGGTGGAGAGCATCAAGCGCATCGGCGGCGACCCGGCGAACTTCGAGTTCTACCTCGAGATATTCAGGTACGCGATGCCGCCGCACGGCGGGCTCGCAATCGGGGCGGAGCGGCTGACCCAGCAGATTCTGAACCTCGGCAACGTGCGCGAGGCGAGCTTCTTCCCGCGCGACCGGTTCCGGCTGACGCCCTAGGGCGTCTGCCGCCGTCCGTATGGACGGTTGACAATTCCCAAGACACCACCTAATATGGCAGTGATGGCTGCCGGTGTTTGCCGTCCGGTGTCTCCGACCACTCGTGTGCGGAGCAGCCGGCGCCTGGCAAGCGCACTGTGTCCAATCGTCGCCGTCGCGATGTTCTTCGTTGCATCATGCCGCCGGACGGACCCGGACCTGCATCCCGACCATGTCGTGATGGCGGTTGCGATGGGCGAGTGGGTCTATGCGCTGTCGCCGACGCCGGGCGGGATCCAGCTATACGTCTCCCGGGATGCTCCTCACGAAGGCGAAGCGCGGATGATGATACTGCGGGCGCAGGACTACGCGGTTCAAAGCTCGTTCCCGTGCGGCGTGCTGCCGCTGGATATGTTGTTCCTGCCCAACGGTCAGTACCTCTATGTCGCGGACGATCCGTACCTCGACGGCATGATCAAGGTCTGGGTGGTGGACGTCGCGGAGAACCGCATAGTCAAGGAGATTCCGATCGATGGTCGTGACCCAGACCTGCTGGCTGCTACGCCGGACAGCCGCTTCCTGTACGTCGGAACTTGGGCGAGCGGCAAAGTACTGGTGGTCAGGACCGAGGACAACGTCGTGGTGGACACCATGGGTTTTCCCTATCCGGTTGCCGCCATCGCCGTGTCGCCTGACGGGTCGCGTCTGTACGTCAGCGCGTGGAAGATATACGTTCTGCAGGCTTCTGACTGCACGGTAATTGACTCAATTGACGTTGGCAAGTGTGCCGGCAAGCTGGCAATCCTGCCTGACGGGACACGTCTGTACGCGAGTACGGCCGGTGATTCCGGTCTGGTGTATGCTGTCAGCCTTCCGGACAAAGCGGTGGAGGATCCCGTCGCCATCGGCCACAAGGTGGAGGAAATCTGCGTGTTGCCGGGCGGCAGGTTCTTGTACACTTCCAACTCCTACGACAGCCTGGTCTGCGTGATTCGGACCAGCGACGATTCGGTCGTCGAGAGCATCCCAATCGCCTTCGCACCTACAGGGCTGACGGCGCACCCGGACGGCGGCCGGGTCTACGTGGTCGGATACCGTGAGGACGAATTCGTAGTTCTCGGCATCTAGCGACCGGTTCCGGCTGACGCCCCAGGAACCGGGATTCACCACTAAGACGCAAAGTCGGAGCCGGTTCGGCTCCTAACTCCTAACTGCTAACTCCTAACTCCGTTTGACTCTGCGTGCAGAGCGTCTAGAATTGTATATTGACAGGAAAGCCCCAAATACAGGAGAATAGTCTGATGAAGATGATGGCAGGGCTATTGGCCCTTTTCGTTTTGGCCGTGGCGATGCCGATGCCGGAGACCGGATCGGCTCCGCCCAATGCGGTTCCGTTTGAGACCGTCCGTAGCGTCGCTTTGAACCGGGCTGATGCCGAGTTCCCCGGCGCGAAGCTCGGCACCGCGGTGCCCTACGTCGATGAGCACGGCAACACCGTGGCGTGGATGTTCCATTTCCGCACCGACGGCAAGGCGTTCCCGAGCTATGACCAGGTCGCGGCCGACGTGCAGGCCGAACGGCAGACACTGACGGTGAACACGGACCTCTCGCAATGGCGCTCGAAGTACGCGCACATCCTGGTCTCGGCGCGCCGTGACCGGGCTCCGGTTATCCGCTTCGGTTACGGCACTTCCGAGTACTACGCGACTGCGGCCAAGGCGCTCGAGCGCGCCCGGCAGTCGCTCGGACCCGATGCCCGGCTGTCGCGCATCTACTTCGTCAGCCCATCAACCTATCTCGAGTTCGACAACCCGGCGGGCAAGAGCGCGGTGCTGAGTGGGCACTTCGAGCGAACCTGGCAGTCGCGCTCGGCGTTCACCGGCTACTTGACGCAGGCCCGGGCAGAACTGCGCAAGCAGTACCCGGGCGAGGAGGAAGCGGCCGCGAAATACCAGAACAGCCGCTGGGACCATGCACTTGACCCCAAGCTGGGCCGCTTCAGTGAAGTGTTCGTGCCGGACTATGGACTCGCGCCGTACTACGACTGGAGCTACGGGTGCACGCCGACGTCGGGTGCCATGGTCTGCGGGTACGTGGACCGGTTTCAGAAGTCGGGCCGGCTGGTAGACTGGTTCTTCCAGCGCTATGACGGAGTCGAGGGCGAGAACGACCGGCAGGTTCCGAACGTCCAGTACGAGTGCGCCATCGAGATGCACACCGACACCCTGTCGGGCGGAACGAACATCTACAACGTTACCAACGGCCTCGCCCAGGTCGGGTACAGCAACGGATACACTCACTGGTCGGTGACGAACGCGGGCGGCAATGTCGGCAACGACTGGGCTTGGTCCACGATCACTGCGCAGATCAACGCGGGCCACGCCATGCTCTGGTCGGCAATTTGGGAGGTTCATTCACTCGCCTGCTTCGGCTACCGGACCGAAGACAAGTTCGTCTACGTCCACAACACGTGGTGGACCCCGGCCGAGTGGTGGGCGCATTCGGGCAGCGACGTGTCGCACGTTGCCGCGGTCTCGCCCGACGCCGGGGACGAGCACAATATCCGGATGACCTACCCGCTGGGCGATACCTTCTACAACTCCACCGGTCGCGGCGAGATCCTCTACGTCGGCGATACCTGCCGCATTGCCTGGGAGAGCGGTACGTCCGGCACGAGCGTGGATATCGACGTGTCAACCGACGGCGGACGCAACTGGGAACCCGTGGCCGCGGACGTGTCCGACAGCGGCGCGTATGACTGGTACATTCCGTCGTCCATCCCAACCTGTGACTCGGTCAGGCTGCGGGTCAGGCAGTACAGCGGCCCGACCCTGACTTCGGCCGACGGCACAATCGGCTGCTTCCACACGCTGCGCGAGCCGGTGCCGCCCCCGCAGATTGCCCCACTCAACGGCCTGCCGATAATGGACCCGCCGGTCGTGCTCGTGGTCGACTCGGTCAAGGCGGCCTGCGACAGCATCCACTTCAAGCTGGTGCAGGGACTTGATACCATCTGGGAGCAGAATGGTACATCGGCACACTGCCCGCTGCCGGACACGCTGTTCGCTTACAACAAGACCTACAAGTGGATAGTGCGTGGATACAACCAGTGGGGCTGGGGTCCCTGGAGCACGCCGTGGTCATTCCGCACCCTGTTCAGCGGCGTTGAGGAAGGTAACCCGGCACTGGTCGCGCCGGCCTTCTCGGCGTCGGCAGTCAACCGGCTCGACGCCGGCAGCGTGCAGTTCGACGTGCGCATGGCCGCACCGGGCAGCAAGCTGATTGTCTACGACGCGCTCGGCAACGTCGTCCGCGAACTCGCGGTGACGCAACCGGGCAGGGCGGCCTGGGACATGACCGATGCGACCGGCCGGAAGCTCGCGGCCGGGTTCTACTTCGCCCGCCTTGCCGGCGGCGCGACCCAGCCGACCGCCAAGCTGGTCCTGCTCGACTGACGATTCCCTGAGGTACTGCCGCCCCGGCCATTTAAGGCCGGGGCGGCCGCTTTCAGCGGACACAAGGAGCCAGAGCGGCGCGGCCTTTTGGCTCCACCGGGCCTCCCTAGGCTCCGGCGGCGGTCCAGTAGCCGGTCCAGAACGTGCGTTGGGATGGTACCGACAACCGGGGCCACGCAGTACCTGCGGGCGTTTACTTCGTGCGTCTGTCTGCCGACGGCAGAGTAATGACTGGACGTCTGACGCTCGTCAGATAGAATGTGAGTGGCGGGGAGGTATTCCATGCCTCCCCGCCGCCTACTATGGTTAGACGCTTGGTACTTGTCTTGGTTGGATGGGCGGCCGCGCTGACCGCCACAAACATGAGACGAGTGGCACAGACACCGTCCGGTCCAGACGCAGGTGCCTATGGAAGGGTGGTTTGCTGCGATAGCGACCACGATTCCCTGCCTGATCTCATGTTCGTCACCGGCACGATACACCCGACTGACCCATTCAGGCACGAGGTCTGGGAGCATCAGGGCTGGAATCGATTCTCGCTTGTATTCGCCGACACCGGCGCCGACCCGCTCCCACCGGGAATCACGACCGGCAATGCCATTCCCTTCGCGGCCGGCGACGTTGACGATGACGGACTGACTGACATCGTCTGCATCAGCATTGATAAGAGAGACAGCGGCCTCTTCTACTGCATCGTGATGACGCTTGAGAGCCCGGACAGCTTCAGCTACCCCTGTTCGCTTTCGTGGTACTACCGATACAGCGAGAACGGGGCCATTCCGGTTCCTACCTACTTCCCACCCGACCTCGACCGGGACGGGCATAGAGAGATCGTCATGTTCGCTCACTGGGTCTGGGAGAACAGGGGCGACAATCAGAATGAGCTAGTGTGGCAGGACACGGTACATGCGGGTTATAGATCGACTTACGGCGACTTCGACAGAGACGGTAGCATGAACTTCGCTTCTGCCTCGCTCGGGAGTTACGGAACGATGTCGGTCTGGGAGTGCACCGGCGACGACCAGTACGAGGTTGTGTATCAGGATACGGTCTGGCAACCGAATGGTGCGGACCTGTTCACGACCAACGACATCGACGGCGATGGCAAGCCTGAGTTCTACGTTGCCTACGAGAACGT
>CAZSUX010000199.1:0-5457 GCA_964610135.1 uncultured bacterium
GCACGACCGAGGGCGCCAAGGCCGCCTCTTCTCACACCGGCGCACTCGCCGGGTCCGACGCCGCCTACGACGCCTTCTTTGCCCAGGCCCGAATCCTGCGCGTCGACACCATCAACGAACTCTTTGCCAAGGCCGCGGCCCTCGCGTACCAGCCCGTACCAAAGGGCCCGCGCGTAGCGATTCTCACCAATGCCGGCGGAGTCGGCATCATGGGCACCGACGCCTGCATCCGTAATGGCCTGGAAATGGCTCAACTCTCCCCGGGCACCAGGGAAGAACTAAAGAAGCGGCTGCCCGTGACCGCCTCAACCGGCAACCCGGTCGACATCATCGGCGACGCGGACGAGAAACGCTACCGGGCCGCCCTCGAACTCATGGTCGCCGACGAGAACGTCGACGGCCTGATACCGATGTGGACTCCGACGCTGATGGCCGAGGCGGTCGATATCGCCAATGTCATTGCCGACATCGGCTCGAAATCAGACAAGCCGATTCTTGCCTGCATCCAGACCATGGGCAACTCGGCCGATATCCGCAAGGCGCTGCTGCGCGACCATATCCCCCACTACCAGTTCCCGGAGAACGCCGCACGCGCTATGGCCGCGATGGCCGAGTTCGGCGAATGGAGCCGCCGTCCTCAAGGCGACGTCGTGTCGTTCCCCGACGTCAAACCGGACGTAGTGAAGGAAATTCTCGCCAAGGTCCGCGCCCGGCCGACCAGGTTCGTGGCCGAACCAGAAGGCCACGAAATCCTCAAGGCCTATGGCCTGCCGGTGCCGCAGTTCAAGCTCTGCAAGACCGCGGACGAGGCGGTCGGCGCCGCGAAAGAAATAGGCTACCCGGTCGTGCTCAAGATTGTCTCGCCGGACATCCTGCACAAGACCGAGTTCGGCGGCGTCCGCGTCAACATCACCGACGAAGCAAAGCTGAAGGCGGAACATGCCGACCTGCTCGCCGGTGTGAAGGCGAAGAAGCCCGACGCCGACATCTGGGGTGTGCTGGTCCAGCAGATGGCGCCCAAAGGAACCGAGACCATCCTCGGCATGAACCGCGACCCGTCCTTTGGCCCCATCCTGATGTTCGGCCTCGGCGGCATCCTGGTGGAAGTACTCAAGGACGTCACCTTCCGCATCGCGCCCTTGAACGACATCTCGACCGACTCAATGGTCAACGGTATCAAGGCGGTAAAGATACTGCAGGGTTACCGGGGCGAGGCCCCGCGCGACGTGGCGAAGATCAAGGAATGCCTGCAGCGCCTGTCTCAGCTCGTCACCGACTTCAAAGAAATCGGCGAACTGGACATCAACCCGTTGCTCGTCTACGAGGAAGGCAAAGGCGCGCTCGTCCTCGACGCCCGCTTCCTGCTGAAGTAGCCCAGCCAAACAGCTAAGAGGCCGACACGAAGGTCGGCCTCGCGCGTGTTGTGCCATCTGATGGCACCGCCTCGGAGGCGAGCAGCGATAACCCGATGTCCCCTTTTGACATGCTCTGTCGCTGATGGAGCTGACCAGAGTCGCTAGCCGCGGAAGCGGCGGGGCGAGTCAACCTCTGCCCTTTCGGAATCAGAAGCGACTCGCCCCACTGGCGTATCGCAACGAAGTTGCGATGTTCAGCGGTAACCCGAAGTCCCCCTTTGTGGACTCGTGTCGCTGATGGAGCTGACCAGAGTCGAACTGGCGACATCCGGCTTGCAAAGCCGGCGCTCTCCCAACTGAGCTACAGCCCCGACTGACCTATGAAGATCGGTCTATCTTAGTCGATGGGGCGCAGGTGTCAATGCCAGGCTGACGTGATGCCTTCAGTGAAAGGACAAAGTAGTAAGGACAAAGGACTAAGCAATCAGGAAAGGACAAACTGCCGAGGCCGCGCCGGTTTCGGCCTTACCAATTTCCCGCTTGCTTTGTCCTTTGTACTTTGTCCTTTGTACTTCTCGCTGAACGAGCGCGCAGCAGGCTGCCTAGCCGTGGCGTTCGACCGCCCGCGCGCGGCTCAGCACTTTGTGATTCCGGACGAACTTGTACACCTCGAACCACCCGATGCTCACCACGCCGCCGAGCACACAGATGAGCAGGTCGGTTGGGTGCAGCGTGGAGAACTTGAACAGGCCGCGCAGGAACGGGACGTAGAGCGCCAGCGCAAGGAACGCCAGCGCACCGACAACCACGTACCAGAGCGACCGATTGGGAACCCGTATCGAGCTGACGATGGTGCGCGACCACGAGCGGTTGGTGAGTATCAGGCCGAGGTTCGCCAGAACCAGGGTCACGAAGGTCAGCGTGCGCGCGTCGGCTTCGCCGAGTCCTCGATGGTAGGAAACTGCGAAGACCGCCAGGACGATGAGCAGCACCCACACTCCCTGCAGCAATGCGAGGCCGACCGTGCTGCGGTCAAACATCGGCTGGCCCAGGCGACGCGGTGGCCGGTCCATCACACCCCGCTCCTCCGGCTCCGCCTCGAATACGACCGAGCATGACGGGTCGATGATGAGTTCGAGGAAGACCACGTGCACCGGCAGCAGGACCAGGGGCCACTTGAACAGGATCGGGATCAGCGACATCCCGGCAATCGGCACGTGGACGCTGAAGATGTAGGCAAATGCCTTCTTGAGATTGTCGAGGATCCTCCGACCCTGGCGCACCGCCTGGACGATGGTCGAGAAGTCGTCATCCAGCAGTATCATCGACGCCGACTCACGGGCCACGTCGGTGCCGCGTCCGCCCATGGCTATTCCGACGTGGGCGGCCTTCAGCGCGGGCGCGTCGTTCACCCCGTCGCCGGTCATCACCACGACCTCGGAGCTACCCTTCAGCGCATTGACCAGTTTCAGCTTCTGTTCGGGAACGACGCGGGCGAAAACGTTGGTCGACTTGACGCGCGAACGCAGCTCGGCCTGGGTCATCTCCTCCAGTTCGGGCCCGGTAATCACCCGCTCCGGATTCGTCAGCCCGATTTCCCTGCCGATGTTCGAGGCGGTGCCGGCGTAGTCACCCGTGATCATCACCACGCGGATGCCGGCGCGGCGGCAGCTGTCGACCGCCTCCTTCACCTGCGGCCGCACCGGGTCGGTGAAACCGACCAGGCCGATGAACTCGAACTGGAAGTCGTGCTGTTCCGGCGGCAGGCCGGAAAGCGTGAACCGCGCTCGTGCCACGGCCAGCACGCGCAGCCCCTCGTGGGCCATGACGTTCACGCGTTCCGAAAGCTCCCGCATCTTGCCCGGCGCGAGGTGACAGAGGTCGCCGACCGCCTCGGGCGCCCCCTTGGCCGCGATAACGTAGTCCCGGCCGTCGGGCGATTTCCAGACCCGTGACATCGCCATCAACTGCCGCGACAGCGGGTACTCGCGCACCAGTTGCCACTCCGGGTGCAGGTGCTCGGTGGTGCCAAGCGCCCGCTTGCCCAGCTCGGCGAGCGCCTTCTCCATCGGGTCAACCGGAATCTCCTGGCTCGCGAGCATCGCGTACTCGATTGTCTCGTGGCAGACATCGGGCAGGGCGGTAGCTGAGACCCCGTCGATGTCACAGAACTGCCCGCCGCCGAATACCCTCCAGACCGCCATCTTGTTCAGAGTCAGGGTGCCGGTCTTGTCCACACAGAGCACGGTCGCGGACCCGATGGCTTGTATCGCCTGCAGCCGCCGGGTCAAGGCCTTCTTCTGTGACATCCGCCAGGCGCCAAGTGCCAGGAATACGGTCAGCACTACTGGTATCTCCTCAGGCAGCAGCGCCATCGCCAGCGTCAGACCGGCCAGGAGCCCGCCCAGCAGATTGCCCCGCGTCACCAGGTAGAACACGACGACGAGCGCGCAGACCACGAGGCCGGCGCTGGCGAAGTTACGAATGACCCGGCGCGTTTCAATCTCCAGCGGCGAACTCTCCTCTTTCTCCTGCTGCAGAGTCTTGCCGATCTTGCCCATTTCGGTGGCAAGGCCGGTCGCCCGCACCCGGGCCACTCCCTGGCCTTGGACAACGATGGTGCCGGAGTAGACACCGGGCAGGTCGTCGCCGCCCGGCCGACCCAGTTCTCCCTGCGGTTCGCCGGCGATCTTGCGCACCGGCATCGACTCGCCCGTGAGCAACGACTCATCGAGCATCAGGTGGTTCGAATCGAGCACGATGCAGTCGGCCGGCACCCGGTCACCTTCGACCAGCAGCACGATGTCGTCGGGCACGACCTCGCGTCCGGGAATACGAGTGACCTCGCCGTCGCGCAAGACGAGCGCGCGCGGACTGGCGAGGTCGCGCAAAGCATCGAGGGCCCGCTCGGTCTTCCGCTCCTGGTACAGGGTAATGCCGATGATGACGAACACGAATCCGAGAAGCATCGCCGCGTCGCGCGGCTCTCCCAGCGCCAGGTAGATGATGCCCGACGCGAGCAGCAGCAGGAACATCGGCTCGCGCAAGACCTCAAAGGCAATCTGCCACATGCGACGGCGGTTCCCAGCCGGCAGCTCGTTGTAGCCGATTGTCTTCAGACGATGCGCGGCCTCGGCCTGAGTCAGGCCGACAAACCGCTGCGCCTCAGGATTCGCCATAAAGGGATAAGACTATGCCAGCCCCCACGGACAGAGTCAAGCCGGGGGAGCAACTCCGAGCCCCGCGCGCGCAGAGAGTCACCCGGATACTGCAGACGAACCGCCGCGTTCATCGCCCGACGCGCAGCGCGCAACGGCCGGCCGAGTTTGCTCGCGAGCTTTGGCGCGACCTGCACCCGGCGCACTCCCTGGCATGAGACCAGGCATCCCGGCCTTCGTCCGGCTCACCATCGCCGTCACCGCCCCAGCCGTGGTCCCGCAATCGGTTACGGACACCACCTGAGCAACGAACCTGCAGACAACCTCAGCCACGACCGTGCACGTAACCTGCCTGACCATGGATGAGACTTATCCCGAGACCACGGCTGAGTCGGCTTGGCGCACGGCCTCGGCCACCCTCCCGCAAACAGACCCGCTTGCAACCCCAGCCACGACCAGCGTGACCTTCCCTGACACCATGGCAGAGGCCGTCTCGGCTACCGTCTCCTAGACCGTCCCCGGGACGGTCCCCTCGATGATGACCCAGATGCTTGTCCGAGTCCAAGTCTCAATGCCTGGTTCGGTATCATCTGCTATGTCGGGCACTTGCATGGACAAGCACCAAGTCCCTCTAACCAGCGTCTAAATGGTTAAGAACGGACAGACGAGGCGCTTGCAGGGCCCAGCCTGCCCGCTCCTGGAAGGGACTGTGCCCGCACGGGGACTGTCCCCAAGGTCTGAGTAACGGCCAAGACCGGATGAAAGGAGCGCGGAAATGTCCGACGTGACTCGACGGATAGAGCGCTGGGAGAAGAAGTACAGTCCAGCGCAGGCCAAGGCGACCCTCGACCTTCTGCATGAAGGCATGAGACAGCGGTACGAAGCCGCGACCACGGAGATGGCCGCCATGGAACTCAAGGTCAAAGAGGTGTTGAACGCACAGG
>CAZSUX010000200.1:0-1597 GCA_964610135.1 uncultured bacterium
TGTGCGACCGTCGCCCTCATCCTGGCCTGTGCCGCACCGCAGAAGGACGGCAAGGTAGAAGCAACCGACAAGACCGCGCCTAATGCGATGATGCTGGTCAGCGCCGCGTTCCTTGCGGGCGAGTCGGTTCCAACTCGATACAGCTCGTACGGAGAGAACCTGTCACCCGACATGAACTGGGACAAGGTACCTGAAGGTACTAAGAGCTTGGCCCTGATCTGCCGGGACCCGGACGCACCGTCCGGCACCTTCTACCACTTGGTCTTGTTCAACATCCCCGACAACGTACGGACCCTGCCCGAGGGGATCGGACGGGAACCGGTGCTGCCCTTTGGCGGCATACAGGGAACGAACAGCTTCCGCCGGGTCGGATACGACGGGCCGAAGCCGCCCGTTGGCACGCACCGCTACTTCTTCGACCTCTACGCGATCGATGCGGTACTCGCGCTTGACGAGACCGCAACCGCCGGCACGTTGCTGGAAGCGATGAAAGGGCACGTGCTCGGGAAGGCGAGTCTGATGGGAAGGTACACGAAATAGGTAGGCATGGAAGCGAGGCGCACCATGAAACGAGCGGCGTTCGCAGCAGTCGTCCTGATGGTTGTCTCGGAATTGCAGGCATGGGAATGGAAGCCGGTAGGGCCGGTGCAGACGCCCGTCTTATGCGGTGCGGCAAGCGCTAGTGACCCCAGGACGATGTACGTCGTTGCGCTCTTGTCGCACGGGTCGAGATTGATGCAGACGACGGATCGAGGTGTCGAATGGACCAGCGTCCGAGACTCGCTGCCATTCGCGGTTCGGGTGATTGCCGTGGACCCTTCCGACGCAGGCGTGCTGTACGTCGTGTCCAGCCGTGTACACCGGAGTAATGACAGCGGCAGAACCTGGACTGACTTGTCGGCGCCGGTTGGCATGTGGTTCGGGCTCTGCGCGGAATCTGGTCCCTCAAACGACATCCTAATCGCCGGGTGCAGCAGGATTGGGGCCGACGACCGCGCCGCGTTTGCCCGAAGCACCGACCAGGGAGAGACGTGGCAACTCGGCTGGTGCGACACGATCAAGGCTTCCTGCTGCTACTCGATACTCGTTGACCCATCTGACACCAATACCATCTACTGCGGCGGATACGTTCGCGGTCGCGTGGTTGTGTACAAGACGACTGACGGTGGGGGTTCATGGACGAGCCATGATGTCGGTGTGGGCGACGGCTGCGTGCTGCCAGACAGCGGCGGGGCAGATTCATATACATACGAGTCGCCGGCCCAGAAGTGTCCGGCGGCCCTTCTCGTAAGCCCGTCTTCACCTAACACCGTCCTTGTCGGCACGCCCGGGGCGGGGCTCTACCGGTCCACTGACGGCGGCATTCAGTGGGCCAGGCACACGCTTTGGGCACTTGACACCACCTATTCGCTCGCCGCTGCCCGGCGAACGCCGGAGGTTATCTACGCCGGAAACGGGTATAACGTATTGCACAGCACGAACGGTGGAGTGGACTGGGAAGGCCCGTGGTCCGGCTTTTCCGGCGGGCGGAATCGCTGCGTCATCGTTCCGACTGACAGCTCGGGCGTGGTTTTCTGCGGCAACGCGTACGGCTTCT
>CAZSUX010000200.1:1607-5450 GCA_964610135.1 uncultured bacterium
TACTGGAACCTGCTGCACCTCTTCCAATCCGGCATCGTGCGAGCCGTGACCTTCTCGGGGTCCGAGCAGGCGACGGCGTATGCCGCGGTCGCTGGCACCGGGGTGTACCGAAGCACGGATTCGGGCGGGACGTGGACGGAGTGTTCTCGTTTTCAAGACGACGACAGTATATGTGGTCTTGCGTCATTCTCCCCAAGCGTCGTCTGGGCCTTGGCTTCCGGCGAGTCGGGCCGGGCACGCATCGTTACCAGTGCCGACTCCGGCAACCACTGGCAAGTTGCTGACACTTGGCTGGAGAGGGGCGGAGCAATTACCGCTCCGCGGCAAGGTCTTGTGGTTGCGGTCGGTTCGTCGCGAGACAGCATGGGACAGGAGAGGTCCGGGGTGACGATATCGACCGATGGCGGGACTGCCTGGCAACAGAGTCTGCTTTGTGCCTTCGGCTCGGGTCGTGCCGTCGCCGTGAATCAACAGGCGGAAGACTGGATACTTGTCGCGGGCGACTCGGCGGCCACACCAGTCATCTACGGCACGCGCGACACGGGCAGGTCGTGGCAGCGCCTCGACTCAGGTGTGGCCGGTAGCGTGAACTCGGTGCTCTTCAGCCCGTGGTCGAACGGACCTCTCGTCTGCGGAACGACGCAAGGTGTCTTCTGGTCAGCCGACACCGGGCTTTCCTGGTCCTACTCAGGCTTGGCACAGGTCAGGGCTCTCGCCTCTGACTGGTACCAGCACATTGTATACGCCGCGACGCGCTCTGGCGTGTTCATGTCAAACGTGACTAGTGGGCAGTGGCACGACTACAACACAGGCCTAGTCAACCCGGACGTACTCTGTCTGGCCACTTCACCTGACTCCGGCGTCTATCAGGTTCCGGCGTTGGCAGGAACGAATGCCTCGGGCCTATTCCGCGACTGGTTGTATCATGTCGGGATAAGTGAGGAACCAGCCGGCCTGTCGCCCACGAAGCATGGGCTGGACATCTCACCTAGCCCGTTTCGCGGCCGGGCAACCGTTTCGTTGCTAACCCCCGAACCTGCCTTCGCGTCGGTTGGAGTATTCGACGCGGCCGGTCGTCAGGTAGCGAGACTGAGCGGCCGGCTTGCCACGACGGGCAAATGGGCCGGGCAATGGGACGCGCGCGGTCTGCCAGCCGGGACCTACTTCGTCAGGGCAGTGCACGCTGGCGGGGCAGCTGTGTGTAGAGCAGTCCTGATCGAGTGACGGTTCAGCAGCGGCAGACGGTCACGACCAGCTGCCTCAGCGCAGGAGTAGTATTCTACGTGAATCAGGCCGGGCGGGTGCGCACAGGAAGTAGACCCCGGCGGCGAGCCCCCTGACGTCGTTTGGGCCGTCCTGTACCCTCAGGACGAGTCGGCCGGTCACGTCAAGCAGCGCTGCGCGGCCGGTGCCCTGCAGGAGCAGGCTTCCGCGGACGATAAGCGGCGGCCGCCTCCCCGTGCGTACGATGGTGCCTTCCGCAATCCAAGGTGGCGTGGTGTTGATGACGGATACACTGGAGCCATCGTGGTCCGCGACGTACATGCGGTCTACTGCCGGCGCCCAGGCGATCGCGATCGGGTTGTCGCCGACCGGGACTCGACACGCGACGGTATTGAATGCGGCATCGATCACCGTGACTGAGTCTCCGTCCGGATGCAGGCAATAGACGTAGTTGTGAACCGAGTCGAAGGCCAGCGCCGCCGGGCGCAAGCCGATTGGGACTATGGCCAGGAGCGTATCAGCGGCCCCATCCAATACTGTGACGTTGTTGCTGGTGGAGTTGGCGCAATAGACGCGATTGGCCATTGAGTTGTAGCAGAGCGCGACCGGGCCACCACCTGCGGGTGCGTGACCGAGCAAGCGGTCTGAGGCGCCATCGATTACGCTGACACTTGCCGCGCCGGAGTTGGCGCAGTAGACCTTGTCACTGACCGAGTTGTAGCAGAGCGTGACGGGTTGGTTACCAACGGCAACGGTGGCGACGACGCTGTCGGCGTCGCCGCTGACGACGGAGACGGTGCCGCTGGCTTTGTTGGCGCTGTAGACCTTGTTGCTGATTGGATTGACGCAGAGCGCCGCCGGTTGGGCGCCGACCGCGACGGTCGCAACCAGGCTGTCGGCCGTGCCGCTGACTACGTATACCGTGCCATTGGTGCTCCCGGCGTAGTACAGCTTGCCGGCTGCAGTGCTGAAGCAGAGCGCGGATGGCTGCGCTCCGAACCGCATCGTCTTCACTACCGTATCGCTCGTTCCTTCAATCACCGTCAGATTTGAGTCCAGTCCGGCGCAGTAGATCTTGTCGTCGGTCGGGTTGGAACAGATGAACGTCGGTCGGTCGCTGACCGGGACAAGCGCGGTCACGGTATTGACGTCGCTGGCAATCTCCGCAACGCTGTCGACGTTCCCACACGCGCAGTAGACCGTGCCGTTGGGTTGATGGAAGCACAGCCCTGCCGGGCTGCACCGCGTGAGCGGCACGCGGGCCACGACCTTGTTTGAATCGGTGTCGATGAGGTTCACAGCACGAGCGCTGATACAGAAGAGGCGGTGGGTCAGCGACGCGAGGCACGCAAAGCCGGGCGCGCTGTCGACTGTGATTGTGGCGATGACGCTATCGCGGGAGCAGTCGACCACCGACACGCTGCTGCTGCCCGCGGTGGTGCAGTAGATGCGGTTGTGAACCGAGTCGAGGACCAGGGAACCGGGCGTCGAGCCAAGAGAGACAAAGTGCAGGACCGAATTGGTGGCGCAGTCAATAACTGCCAGCCCTGAAGTGCCGTAGCCACCCTTGGCAACGTATAGACGGTTGTTGACCGGGTTGTATCGCTGACGGCCGAGCAAGCGAGAGACCTTGACTGTGTCGATGACCATCTTGAGGGAGCATGAAATCGCCAGGACACTGGAATCATCCCCGTAGTTGTTGCAGTAGATTCTGTCATCGCGCCAATCGTAGTCCAGATAGCACGGTTGGTGGCGGTCGGTATATATGAAGCGCTCAAAGGTATCCGTAACTCCGTCAATCACCCAGACTCCGTGGTTGTACCAGTCGGTGACGTAGACGTCGTTGTGCTTCGGGACGTAACAGGGATAGGAAAACCCGGCATGCCTATGAATGGCCGAAAGGACGCTGTCCCCGTCGCAGCTCACGACTGTGACGTTCCACCCGCCGGCGTAGTAGAGTTTGCGGCCGCTCGGATTGTAGCATGTGGCGTTCTGTTCGGTGGCCATCTTGAAGCTGTCCAGTTTCTGATGCGTCGACGGGTCGAAGACCATTACCGTGCTGTCGTGGGTGTTCAGCGTGTAGACCTTACGGCAGTCAGGGCTGAAAGCCAGCGTCGTTATCGGGAATCCGGTCGGCACGATAGCTTTCTTGGCGCCGGTTCGGTCGTCGATTCCGAGGACGTAGTCACCGACGGCACCGCCGACGTAGACCGTGTTGTCCAGGGAATCCCAAATGAGGTGCTGCGGTTGGGCCAGACCCGAGAAAGAGTCGGGGAGGAGCACCGTCGTCTCCAAATACTGCGGGAAACCAACCGAAACCAACGCTAGGGCGAGGATTGGCGCCAGTGAGAGTTTTCTCATTTCCGTTCCGCGATTCAGCATAGGCCGGACTCACCTCTTGTCAAGTTGCGGCTCGACCGCCGGGGTCGGCTGTTTACTACTGCGGTCGGGCCTTGTTGGCGTTGATCCGTCGAGTCACAAGACCTGCTGTGAGTCCCAGCAGACACGCCAGCATGAACCAATCGCCGTGGCGGCGATAGAGCGTGGGCGCGAGTGGCTGCGGAACCGGGCCGGCGAGGATCGTCTGCACGAACAGCGGGGTCTGCTTCAGGATTCTAC
>CAZSUX010000201.1:0-5449 GCA_964610135.1 uncultured bacterium
GGTTCAAGACGACGCTCGTGGTGCCGCCGCTCCTGGGCGGCGACTGGGTCTGGGCCGCGGTGCTGGCCAGCGCGAAGAGCGATCTGGGCCTGGCCAACGCGCTGGCGGCCAGGCTGCCGTTCGTGAGCGAAATCGTGCTGAACGCGAGCCTGCCGGAGAAGGTCGGGCCGAACCTGGCCGTGCTCTTCTATTCGCGCGACTTCGACAAAGAGGCCGAGTTCATCCGCAACGCGCCCGGCATCGAGTACCACGAGGTGTACCGGGTCGCCGAGTACTCGTTCCCGGTCGCCATGCCGCTCTCAAAGGACGAGAAAGAGCTGGTGCGTCACCTCGTTGAGCACCCGGAGTCGGGCATAGCCGAAGTCGGCTCGGCGATGGAGCGGAGCCCGACGTGGGTACGGGCCAAGCTCGACCGGCTGCTTTGGAGCGACACGAATCGAACCGGCGTGCTGCGGGTTCTGCCGGAGTTAAACTGGGCTCCGGTCGAGAACGTCGGCCATTTCCATTTCCTGCTCGAAACCGGCCACCGCCCGGACCAGCTGGAACGACTGGTGAACGAGGCGGGGATGAGCGTCGTGTTCGGAGGCAAGACCTACCGTGACCGGTTCGTGCAGGTCGAGACCGATGTCTGGGGAATCGGGAAGCTGCTCGATTCCGTCGCCTACCTGGACCAGATTGCGGGCGTGCGGGTGGCCGCAGTGCTCTGGAACCGCGAGGTGCTCATCCACGCCAAGTGGGTTCCGGGGTTGGTCTGAAACAGACAAGATTCCAGGATTCAAGGATTCGAGGATTCAGGGGTTTGTACCGGACACTAGAATCCCTGATTCCCTGACCCCTCGTTTTCTCGCTCAGCGCGCTAGCGCGCGATGACGAGCTTGCCGGTTACCGGCTGCAGGTTGCCGGACGTGAGCCGGTAGAGGTAGACGCCGGGCGGCAGAACGGGCACTGGGGACAGTCCCCGTGCGGGGACAGTCCCCGCGAACACCTGTCGGCCATCAATCGCGAAAACCGCCAGGTGCCAACCGGGCCGAATGGGTAGCCCAAACGGGGCTCTAGGGACAGTCCCCGTTCGGGGACAGTCCCCATCGGCGACACCGGGCACCATGCCGGTTATGCCGCCCCGCACCGCGACGGCAAATGGCTGGAGCGGCGTGTAGACGTTGCGGCCGATGACGCGTACGGTCCAGCGACCGCCCAAGGGGTGGGGAACCAGGCACACTTCCTCGACGTTCCGCTCATCCCGGTTCGGCGAGTTCACCCAGGACCAGCCGTTGTAGAACTGGTTGCCGCGGTACCGGGTGCCGTCCGGGCCCGACAACTCCAAGTCCAGATCGTTGACGATGGCAATCGCGGCCCCGGGCGCGGCCGCTGTGTCGGTCCAGGCCAGCACGACGTGGAGCGGAGCGCGGCCGGAAAGCTCGAACTGGTAGGTGATGTCCTCTCCGGTCGCGACCCCGACGGACTCGTCGAGGAAATCGAGCCCGTTGCTGTCGTCGCTGAAGTGCATGATGGTCGAGACGTCGAGCCTTCCCCAGCCGGCTTCCTTGTTTGGCGGGTACTCAGTGCCGACGTTGGAGTCGGTGGCCGCGATGGCCAGTGCGCGCATCAGCGCCGAACTGAGTTGAGTGATACGATGGGCAGAATCGGGAGTCCCGGTCGGGTACCAGCCTTCGGCGAAGTACTGGCGCAGCAGCATCAGGGCTCCACTGGCGGCCGGAGCGGAGATGCTGGTGCCGCTGGCTGAGAGATAGGCATGGGGTTGGCGTCCGTCGGCAGTGGCGACATCCACTCCAGGCGCGAGCAGGTTCGGTTTGATGCGTTCGTCCCGGCACGGGCCGCGCGATGATTCAAACCAGACCGTGTTGCTCTGCGTGCCGTTGCCACAGGCACCGACCGTCAGGGCGTTCTTGGCCACGGCCGGGTGGCCGATGTTGTAGACCGGTCCCCGGCGGTTGGCTGCGGCCCAGACTACGAGAAACTGCTTGTCTTCCCAGCAGACCTCGTCGAGCGAGGATTCTTCGAGCCGGTAGTAACTGAGACTCTCTTCGGTGCCGAAAGAGCCCGATACCTGCCGGACCGGTGGGCTCACGCCGTTGCTGAGCCGAACCGAGTCGAGGAGGGCCGTGAAATCGACGTCAAACACGTTGAATCCGTACGCGTCCCCTTCGTCCACGAAGTAGATGCGGCAGTCCGGGGCAACCCCGTCGAGCTTGGAGGCGTTGCCGGCGATGGAATCGTTCCCGCACAGGGTCCCGGCGACCGTGGAGCCGTGGAAGTTGCCGGCGTCGCCGAAAGCAGCGCCCTCATAGAGCTTGTAGGCCACGAGCTTGCGGTGCTCGGGGTAAAGCCCGGGCCCGGTCACGGGAACGGCCGGGTCGATGAACATGTCGTGCTCGGTGGCAATTCCCGTATCGAACAGCCCGACAACCATGTTCTGACCGCGGATGCCGTGCGCCCAGATTCGGTGGCCGGCAAGTTCCTCCGGCCGCTCCGGACGCCACCCAATCTGCATCACCCACTGCACGTCGCTGTTGAAGCTCCGGGGCGGACTGCACTCCTGGATCCAGGCGACCGTTTCCAGCCTGGCGAGCTCGGAAACGCGCGAGGCATCGAGCCGGAACCGAACCGAGCGGCCCGTGACCTTGAGGACCTTTCCGCCGGCTGAGGTTATCGCCAAGGCGACGGCGTTCGGGTCGTTACCCGGCCAGACAGAGAGAACGAAGAGCGAGGAGTGAGGAGCGAGTAGTGAGGAGCCAGGAGCAGGAGCCACGAGTTCGGGCGCGAGTTTGGCCAAGGTCGGATACGGGCCGAGCCAGTCAACAAACGCGAGATTCCTCAAGTCGGTCGTCGGGGCGTCGCGCCAGGGGCGGCAGACAAGCGTCTGGTAAGCGATGTAGCCGACCGGGTTCGCGCCGTGCCGGCGGAGTTCGGCCAGCCATTCCGGCCGCACCGGGCCGGTCAGGTGAACCAGCCAGCAGGTCCCGGCTTCCAGCCTGGAGCCCGGCTCAGGCAGGGGAGTGATGCGGGTGTCGATGCTGGTGCCGTTGGCGAAGCGGATAATCGGCGCTTCAGCATACGGTTCCGGCGCGCACGACCCGGTAGGTCCGACCCGTACCAGCGCACCGGACAACAGCAAGACCAACGCGAACCCGCTCATCTTCCGTCCTGTGCTTCTTGTAGAAAGGCCTGACGCCCCGCCGCCGGGAATCGGCCGCGAGGCGTCAGGGTCGTGAAGCCAGACGTGTTGCTACAACTTGAGCACATCCACAATGGCAGCAGTCACTTCCTTCATGTCCGCCATTGTGAGGTCGCCCATGTGCGCGATGCGGAAGGTCTTTTCCTTGATGTCGCCGTAGCCGTTGGAAATCTGCATCCCGCGTTTGCCCAACTCGCCGTTGAGGTCCTTGACCACGATGTTGCGCGTGTTGGCAGCCGTGGTCAAGGTGACCGACTCATAGCCGGGTTCCGCGTAGGTCTTGAAGTACTTCGCAGTCCACTCGCGGGTGAACTTGGCCATTTCCAGGTGGCGCTGGTAGCGGTTCTGCATTCCTTCCTTCAGGATGTGGTCGAGTTCGAGGTCGAGGGCCCAGAACAGCGAAATCGCGGGCGTGGTCGGGGTCTGGAAGTCTTTGTCGTAGCGCTTCAGCATCGCGTCGTAGTCGAAGTAGTAGCCGCGGTCGGTGACCGTGCGGGTCTTGTCGAGCGCGCGCTGGGACACGATTGAGATGGCCAGGCCGGGCGGCACGGCGACCGCTTTCTGGCTGGAGGCGACCACGATGTCGAGGCCGAGTGAGTCGATTTCGAACCAGTCGCCCATCAGACCAGAGACCGCGTCGACCAGAATCAGCACGTCCGGGTACTTCGTCCTGACCAGCTTGGCGATGTCCTCAATCGGATTGCGCACGCCGGTCGAGGTCTCGTTCTGGGTGAGTGCCAGCGCCTGGTATCCGCCCTTGGCCAGCTCGGCGTCGACCATCTCGGGCTTGATTGCCTTGCCCCACTCCACCGCGATGGAACTCGCCTGCTTGCCGCAGGCCTTGGAGATTTTGAACCAGCGGTCGGAGAACGCGCCGTTGACCGTATGGAGAATCTTGCCGGTCACGACGTTGCGCAGCGCGCCTTCCATGCAGCCGGTGCCGGAAGACGTGAACCAGAACAGGTAGTTCTTGGTGTTGAGGATCTGCTTCGTCTTCTCGACGCAGCGTTTGTTGAGCTCGCCGAAATCCTTCGAGCGATGCCCGATCATCCACTGCCCCTGGGCCTTGAGGACTTCCTCCCTGACCTCGGTCGGGCCGGGGATGAATAGTTTCTTGTGTGCCAAAGTTCCTCCTTAAGAACTCAGTATCTGGACTTGGACCCGCCGTTGCCGCGGGCCGTCGAATTCGCAGAAAAAGACTCCCTGCCACCGGCCGAGCGCGAGACGTCCTTCCTCGACCGGTATCGCCTGGCAGGAGCCGAACATTGCCGCTTTGATATGCGCGTCGGCATTGCCTTCGGAATGGCTGTAGCCGGCACGATGGGGGACGAGCTTCGAGAGCGCGGCTGTGATGTCGCTGGCCACGTCCGCGTCGTAGCTTTCGTTCACCGTCACCGCGGCGGTCGTGTGCGGCACGTAGACGTAGCACATCCCGGAACTGACCTTGGACTGAGCGACCGCGTCCTTCACCTTGTCGGTGATATCGAGAAGCTCAGTACGAACATGCGTTGTCACGTCGAAACTCGTCATTCGGTCTGGGCAATCTTACCCACGGCCGCTACCGGTGTCAACCGCGCGGGCAAGCTGTCGAGCAGGTTTCGCGGGTCCTGTCCCGGCGCTTGACCGGACCGGGCGTCGTTTGTAGATTGAGGCGTGGCCGAGAAGACCTCGGTCGACGTGCTCAGCAAGGAGACGCTTGCGGGCGACCTCGACGTTTGACCTTGCGACGCCAAAGGGTGGCAGGATTGTCGTGGGAGAGAGGGATGGGGAAGAGGTGCGCGGATTTGCCGGGTGCCGGGCCGCTCCCAAGGGCGTGCCGGTATTCAACTCGGCCTTTGACGTTACTCCGTCCCGTCTCATCACCGGTTTCATCACCGACCGCGGCATCATCCGTCCGCCTTTCCGAAAGACAATCCGCCAGCTCCTGACCCGCTAGCCGCGAGCTTCGGTCCCTCGGCACCGCCACCTGACCGACATTCCCGGTCCAGTCCCGGCCCAACGCGGGCCTCGGCCTGCGTCCGCTCCTCGTCTGCCGACTCTCATCATAGCCATTCTCTACCACGGCGCAACGCAGGCCCAGCTTCATTCCGGTTTGAGCACGCCGCGCGCAGGCGCTGAGACTGGCGCTGATCATGGCATTCCACGATTCAACTACCGGTTCAATCTGCGGCTCATTTGCCGGTTCAACTCAGAGCTGAGCCGGCGACTCAGCCAACGGGTCACCCGACGAATCGGCTCCCGGCTCACCGGTCG
>CAZSUX010000202.1:0-5430 GCA_964610135.1 uncultured bacterium
ACCGCTGCTGAACGGGTCGGCCCGAAGCCGAAGCTCCGGGCCGTCCAGAGAGGCGGGACGGGCATTGCTGCCCGCCCCGCGGTAGCTATCAGTCCGCCAGAATCAGTTTTCTGGTTGTCGAAGCCTTGCCGCTGGTCAGCGTATAGAAATAAACGCCGGCAGCAACATCATGGGCATCCCAGGTCGCGGTGTAGCGACCAGCCTCGCGACGCCCCGAAACGAGGGTCTGAACCGGCCGCCCCGCTGCGTCGTAGACGACAAGCGATACGTCGCCCGGCCGCGGCAGGGAGTAGGATATCTGCGTCCGCCCGCCGAACGGGTTCGGATTGGCAACCGCATCCAGGCGTAGTGGTGTGATGGCCCGCTGCTCGCTCACTGCTCCAGGCTTCACTGGTATCGCATCGACGGGTACCTTCTGTACCAAGACAGGGTTGGGGGTTGCCGGGCCCTCGGACTGCACGAAGAAGCCCGAAATCGAATCGTCCTCGTAGAGAACGTACATCGTGTCCGGGTCACCCTCGACCGCGAGGTCGATAACCGACGGGAACCGCATCGAATGAGTGCCGGCATCGGTCAGCTTGAGCCCATCGCCCCAGGTGACGCCGTTGTCGGTCGAGCGCGCAGCGAAGATGTCGGCGCGCAGACGTGACGTGGTCGCCTCGACGTTCGCCGAGTCGAACTGCTCCCAGGCGACGAACAGGTTGCCGTCGTTGTCCTGGCCGATGTTCGGACGGCAGGCATACGAAGCGTTGTAGCCGACCGCGGCCTGCAGGTTCTCCGGGGCGCAGCCAGCGATGTGGATCCGGCTCCAAGGCTCGGCATTGTCCGGGCAGTAGTGCCAGATCTGCGAGGGGATTATATACCCGGTATCGTTGACCATCGGTATCAGGTTGCACACGACATGAAACTTGTCCTGCGCGTCATACCACGGACACAGGGATGTGATATGGAAGCTCGTCAGCGAATCCGAACCGTTGCCGAAGGCGACCGGCGGGTCCAGGGCCCACGGTGAATCCCAGGTGATACCGCCGTCGGTGCTGTGGCTCTGGTAGGCATCCTCGGGGATATCCGTGGATATCTCCCAGACCAGGGAAACCTTGCTCGACACCTTCGAGGCGGCGATGTTATGGGTCGGGAAGCCCGGGCTCGGGACTATGCCCGTCACCGGGGTTGAGAAGGTCGGCCAGTTACCGGCCGCGATGTGGCTGTAGCTCAGCTCGTACGCGGCGGTAATCGGGAAGATGTTGATCTGGCCGTCCTGGCCCACCGTAGTGCGCGGCCACTGGCATATGCCGAGCTCCGTCGTGTCGCAATACTCGAAAATGCCGGCGCCCGGGGCTGCGTCTCTGGCAACCAATGGCGTGATGTCGGCACCGCCACCGACGGCAACGTGGCCTCCGACTACCGCGTTCCCGGTGGTCGGGTCGGCATCAATGTTGCCGTAACCCGCGCGTTTGCCGAACACGTTCACCCCCGACTGCATGTAGTCTGGGTCGAGCCAGTTCCAGGCATGTGCTGAGATGTCGTAGAAGTTGTACCGCATGTTGCGGTCCGGGAAGTCGGTGCCGGTGGTCGCAGTCGAGTACATCCACAGTGCGTGCACTCCATACTCCGGCGAATTCACGATCATTCTCATTCGGGGACCGTTGGCCATCCAGTCATAGGTCGTGCCGCCGATGGTATCGAGGCTGCCGACCAGGGCTCTCGGCGGGATATTCGGTTGTCCCTGGTCTGCCGGCGCCGGCGCCGGCAAAGGGGCAACGTTGATTGTGCCGTTCTCCGGTGCGAGCGCCGTGACCGGCTGCGTCGTGCCTGCCGCCAGCGCCAGAATCGGCACCAGCAAGACAAGGCCCAGTACATTCCGCATCAGACTCCTCCTTGGTTATGGTTTGTCAGCACTGCCGCCGGCCCATTGCCTGACGGTTGCTGCGCTCGTTCATTCGTCTCGTTAGCCTCACCCTAGTGCAGCGTGAAGCGGAACGGGATGGAGACCCAGACCCGCACCGCCTTGTCCCGCTGCCTCGCAGGGGAGAATTTCGACCTCATCGCCGCATCGACCGCGGCCTGGTCCAGCGACGCGTTGCCGGAAGGCTTGAGGATACGCGCATCGGCGACCGAGCCGTCGACGTCAACCAGCGCCTCGACCACGGCCTGGCCCTCGATGCCTGCGGTCCGGGCCATCGCCGGATATGCCGGAACCGGTATGTCTATCGGCTTTGGCTTCACCTCGACCTTCCAGAACGGAACAACCGGGATGTCGGTCTCTTCGGTTCGCTTCACCACCTCGACGACGTCGGTTCTGTCAATCGTCGCCGCCGTGACTTCGGCCTCGCTCGCGGCTGCAACCGGCACGACTGCCGGCTTGGCCGGCTCAGGCGGCTTCGCCAGTTCCTCAAGCGTCGGCGGCAACGACTCCATAATCGTCTCGACCGACCGCTTCAGCTTGTAGGCCTCCACGACGAATTCCTTGGGAAGAATCAGGAATGCCAGTGTGGTAAACACCAACGCGGCGACCGTGGAAACGCGGAGTGCGAGCCCGTAGTACCGGTCTTCCCACTCCAGCGCCGCGATACTGCTGCTGTTACTCGTTGCCATAGCGTTATCCTCCGCCCCCCATCTCATAGTTCGTGGCAAACGTGACCTTCAGGGCGCGGGCCGCCTTCAGCGCCTCCAGCACGTCGGTGACGAAGCCGTAGGGAACATCCTTGTCCGCTTGCAGCACGACGACGACGTCCGGGTTCTCGACAATCTTCTCGACCAGGATCGGTGTCACCGTTGGTACCGCGACCAGGTTATCGTTGACCGAGATCCTGCCGGCCTTGTCGATCCAGAGGTTCTGGACGTTGCGCTTCTTCAGTATCCGCTCAGTGGATATCGCGTTGGGCAGGACTACCTTCAGCCCCTGAGCCGTCCGGAACGTGGTACCGACGAGGAAGAAGATTATCAACAGGAACGCAATGTCGCCGGTTGAGGCGGTCGGAATCTGGGACTGCGACGGCCGTCTTGCCGCAATCCTGCTCACGGTCCGCCCCCTTCTTCGAGCTGGGGAACGTGCACCAGGCTCACGCGTTCGGCCTTCGCGAGCTTGAGCTGATCGAAAACGTCAACCATCACTCGGTAGGGAGCACGCCGGCTGACGCGGAACGAAATCACCAGGTCCTTGTTGGCGGCGAGCCGACCGACCAGCAACTCGCGAAGCTGCGGGATGCCGACGACCTCGGCCTTTTCGGGTTCGCTGGCAAGACTGACTTGAACCTGCCCCTGCGGGTTGACGTCCACGTTAAGAAGGTTCTTCGGTGGGATCTTGACCTGTGATTCCAGACCGGGGGGAGTGGGCTCGGGCAGCACGATCTTCAACCCCTTCTCCTTGGCGAACATGCTCGTGGACATGAAGAATATCAATATGAGGAAGGCGATGTCACCGGTCGAGGCGGTGGGGATACCGGCATTCGAACTCCCGCCGCGCCTGCCCCTCAGACTGACAGCCATCTATTTCTCCATACCGCACATGCCCTTGGCGACCAGGAAGTCGAGCAGCTCGCTCGAAGCAGTTTCCATGTCGCGCAGGTAGCCATTCACGCGTCCCTGAAACAGAATGTGCACGATTGCCAGCGGCGCCTCGACCATCAAACCCCACTTGGTGGTGATGAGCGCCTCGGCGATACCCGATGCCACCACGGTTGCCTCAACCTCGCCGACCGCCGCCACCGCCTTGAAGGCACCGATCATACCGGTTACCGTCCCGAGAAAGCCGAAAAACGGCGCCACAGTGGTGAGGCCGGCGATGAGCGCCATGCCCCGGTCGAGGAACGCGAGCTCGGTTGCGCCTGACCTGACGATGGCATCCTCCATGGAGGTCTTGCCTTGCTCGGCCTTGCCGAGAGCCGCGGCCAGCACGCGGGCAGCCGGGCTCTTGGTGCTGTTGCACAGGTCGATGCCGGCTTTGACGCCGCTCTTGCCGATGGTGTCCATCAACTCCTGGCCGAACTTCTTCACGTTAAGGCGGAGACGTATCGTCAGCGTGAACGCCCGCTCGATTGTCAGCGCGATGCCGGCTACCGCGCAGGCGAGCAGGAACCACATCATGCCGCCGCCGTCTTTGAATTCCTGAATCACTCACTGCCTCCTATAGGTTTGCCTCGAACACCAGGACCTGAACTAATCTGGTCAATCGCCGTCTCTCTTCAGACGACTATGACGGCCCCCGCCTCAGGCGGGTGCGCCACCTAGAGCATACTCACAAAAAACCGGCTGGCAAGACTCTTCTTCTGCAACCCGCAACCAGCCGGGCTGTCTCTGCCATTCACCCCACTTACCATATACCGAGGCATTGGATTCCGCCGGTGAGTTCTTGCATAGCGAAGGCCGGTTATGTAAGATAGCTGGGTGACCCTGAAAGAACTGTTACGGCCCCATTTGAGCCCACCGTGGCTGCACTCCCTGTCGTCAGTGAGGAAATCTGCGTAGATTCGCGCTCACCATCGTCTTTGTCCTGGTATTGGCCATCGGCTCGGCCGCAGCAGCGCCGGCCAGAGACCTTGTTCTTGTCACCGGCGCTCGCGCCGGCGACGTCCGGGCCCTCGAGGCAACCGGCGCGCTGGTGAACGATGCCCGCCCGGACGGCGTCGTCGCAGAGGCGTCGGGAGCAGAACAGGCCAAGATCCATGGCATGGGGTATTCGGTCACCATACTGACCCCCGACATCACCGACGTTTACGAGGCCAACTTCCGCACGCCGGCCATCGACGGGCAATATCTCACCTACACGCAGTTCCGCGACACGATGGCCACAATTGCCGCGAACCACCCGTCCATCTGCAAGCTCGAGACCCTCGGCACCAGCTTCAGTGGCCGGCTGCTGCTGGCAATGAAGGTATCCGACAACCCGCTCGTTCACGAGAACGAGCCCGCGATTCACTTCGAGGGAGGCATCCACGGTAATGAGAAGATCGGCTGGGCGGTCGCATTCGAAATGCTCAAGTACCTTGTCTCGAACTACGACACCGACACGCTCGTCACCCGATTGGTTGACACTCGCGAAATCTGGCTCCACCCGATGTACAACCCGGACGGGTACGACACCAGCCCGGCTCGTCGCTACAACGGCAACAACGTTGACCTGAACCGCAACTGGGGTTGGATGTGGGGCTGGGAGTACAACATGGGGGACGCGCCGCTCTCCGAGCCGGAGAACCGGGCTGTGTTTAACCACATCCTGCGCCACCCGTTCGTGATGTTTGTCTCGTTCCATTCCGGCACCGAATTCATCTCGTACCCATGGAGTTGCGACACAGCGGAAACGACTCCCGAGAACCAACTCATGGACTTCCTGTCCCAGCGGTACAGCATTCCCAACGGGTATCCTTATGGCCAGGGCTCAGTCGGCATGTACCCGATAAACGGCTCGACCAAGGACTACGACTACGGACA
>CAZSUX010000203.1:0-5413 GCA_964610135.1 uncultured bacterium
CCATAGGTCTCATAGGGCTTATCGGGCCTATGGCCAGGCGCGAGCGCGGAGTCGCGCTGGCCATCGCGGTCGCCGCGTTCCTGCTATTCAACGCCAATCTCGCCGGGGCAGGCAAGGAGGTAGGCCAGGACCAGAACCACGTCGCAGTCGCGGTCGGGTTGCACGGGCAGGGCCGGGACGCCGAGGCGCTGGCCGAAGTGCGGCAGGCGCTCGAGGTCGACTCCGCGAGAAGCGTCCTCTCACTCGAAGCGGCGCTGCTCTCAAACCTGGGCGACTTTGCCGGGGCCGAGCGTGCGGCCCGGGCCGTGGTGCGGCTGTATCCATCCGACGCCGACGCCTACTACGCGCTGGGCGGCGTGCTGGCCAGTGCGGGCCGGTTCGACTCGGCCGCGGCCTGCTTCGAAATCGTACTCGACCGCGACCCGTACTCGATCCACGCGTGGAGCGACCTCGGCAACATCGCCATGGAGCGCGGCGACCTCGCCCGGGCCCGCCACTACTACGAAGGCGCGCTCAAGATCCGGCCGACGTTCACGCGGGCGATGTTCGGCCTCGGGCTCTGCGAGTACAACGAAGGCAAAATCGCCGAGGCCCGCGCCCGCTGGCAGGAAGTCCTCAGACTCGACCCGTCCTTCACCAAAGCCAGGCAGGCCCTCGAACAACGGAAGTAGCGCCGACGTCCCGTCCGGGCGTCCGCCGTTGACCATGCCGGCAGGATGGTCGCTCGAGCGGGGAAACCTCAATTCCCAAGTACCAATGACCATTCAACTGGGAGATGATCAAACCCGGAGTGGCTTTGGTCATTCCGGTGCGCAGGAGGGAAGTATGCCGGGCGGCCGTCCGGGAGATTCGGCAGCGATGAATAACGAGCGGTGAGTGAGGAGCTTAGATGACTTCGGGCTGCATTTCCCTGGGAACATATGGCAAACTGGGTGTCCGGCAGATGCGCCGTGCGGGGGATGCGTTCTCTGTGGACTCTGTGGTTGTTTCTATCTCGGTTCTGCGCCCGGCAGAAGGGTTTGACGCCGTGGTATCCGGACGCTAGACTATATGGAGCTTTCCCGATGTTCTAAACAGAGGATGTGTTCTTGAATCTCCACTCGCTGTCCCTGGCCGTCGTTCTCGTCGTGATCGCGGGCGGCCCGGCGCCGGCTGCCGTGCCGGTCCCGGTGCTGGCCTACGGCGTCGAACGCCTGCCTGACGGCAACACGCTGATTGCCGACGGCGGGGATGGCTCGGACCTGAACGCGCGTGCGCTTGAGGTGGACAGCCGGGGCCGGCTGGTCTGGGCGTACGTCAAGTGCGACGTGCCGTTCCTTCATACCGCGCGCCGGCTGGCGAACGGCAACACGCTGCTGTCGGCGAGCAACGGCGACCGGGTCGTTGAGGTGAACCGGGGCGGCGATACGGTATGGACGATGACGTCGGGCCTCAACTACCCGAACGAGGCGTACCGGCTGGCCAACGGCAACACGCTCATCACCGACCGGGACAACAGCCGGGTCATCGAGGTCACGCCCCAGCGTGCCATCGTCTGGAGCTATTCGAATCTCACCGGCCCGCACAACGGCAACCGGCTGGGGAACGGCAATACGCTCATCTGCGACTCCGACAACAACCGGGTCATCGAAGTCGACGTCTCGGGTACGGTCGTCTGGCAGTACGCGACCAACCTGACCTGGCCGCGTTCCGCTCGGCGGCTGGCGAACGGCAACACGCTGATTGCCGACACCGGCCACAACCGGGTCATCGAGGTTGACGAGTCGGGAACAATAGTCTGGAGTGCGGTTGGCCTGGCGCTGCCGTTCGCCGCAGTGCGGCTCGAAAACGGCAACACGTTGGTCTCAACCGGCTCAGGCGTTCAGCTCGGCCGGGTGGTCGAGCTCTCGCCCGCGGGCAGCGTCGTCTGGCAGTACCCGAATACCGTGGCGGTGGTGGTCGAGACCCTGCGGGTCGTGAACCCTTCTTCCGGCTGCAGCCTCTACGTGCACATCCACCGGCCGGCCAATGCCGGGCCGGGCAATCGCGTTCCCGGTGTTGTCTGTGTGCGCGGCGGAACCGGGTTCGGCAGCTCCCTTGACACGACCAGTCTGCCCGACGACATCGCATCGGACGGCTTTGCGTTCCTGCACTTCGACCCGGACGGCCGGGGCCAGAGCGGCGCGTACCCTGAGAACTACGGCGGGTACGTGCACCAGGACGGGCTGCACGCCTGCCTGGCGCTGCTGGCGAGCCGGCCGTACGTGGATACGAGCCGGCTGGGCATTTACACCCGGTCGTACGGTGTCACGATGGCGTCGGGTATGATTGCGCGGCATGCCGAGCCACGGGTCAAGTTCCTGCTCGATTTCGAGGGGCCGGCAGACCGGTCTCAGACCTGCCAGGATTCAGGCGGATTCGTGCCGGTGCCGGCAGATTCGGAGGCATTCTGGCAGGAGCGCGAGGCGGCGCGGTTCATGACGCAGGTGCCGGCCGCATACCTGCGGATTCAGACCGCGGTTGACCACAACTCAGAGATTCCCGACAACCGGCACTGCATCCAGTTGATTGACAGCGCCACTGCCGTCCCGTACGGCGGGGCGGGAATCAGCCCCTGGACCCGGGTCAACGACTCGGCGATGAACAGGTCGAACCAGGTCTACATCCCGACTTTCTTCACTACTCCGCGATGGATTCCGGAGACAGAGGAGCCGCAGAATTTCATACGCGTGCTGCTGTATCTGCACGAACTGGCCGACAAAAACCTGTCCGGAGGAGTTGCCGAGCTCCCGTCCGTCGGCGGCGCCGCATCCCTGCGGGCGTTTCCGCGGCCCTGCCGGGGCGTTCTGCGGGTCGTGCTGCCGCCAGGTATGAGAGCGCGCCAACTCCGAGTGCACGATGCCTGCGGCAGGCTGGTGGCGCAGGCGGCTCTGCCCGCAGCCAGTTCGCAGGCCACGCTCGACCTCCTTCACCTGCAACCGGGCGTGTACTACGTTTCGACGACGGGCGCGGGCACCGTACCGGTCGTGGTCGTGCGGTGACGTCGACCGAGGGCTTCAGCACAGCGCAGAAGCCGGCGGTCGAGCGCTAGACCGAACCATCGGTCGCAGGGGCGCGTCTTCGACCCGCCCCTTCCTGTTTGCCACCGTCTGAACCACGCATGGACAGGGATTGAGTTGAGGAGTCGCTCAGGCGAGATCCCTCCAGTCGCGGAGCCTGCCCTGAGCCTGCCGAACGGGCTCCGTCGGGGTGACAGCCAGCACGATGAACAACCAATGACCGAGCGCCACTGACCAGGCAAAGAAGGAATGACGAAGCAGGAATGCCCGGCTGATCCAAGCATTGGGAATCCGCGCAGGAAGGGAAGTACGCCGGATGGCAGTCCGGGAAAACCCGGCAGAGAGTTCACCGGAGAGCCCGCCCCGTTGCTCCGCAGATTTCTCTCCGGATTCCCCTCCGGGCGATTGTCCGGGCAACCGGCTGAGTTGCCTGCTGAATTGCGGTCCAGGCAGACCTCCCGGTCACTCGCCGGATTCTCGGGCGAATAGTCTGCCCAGTAACTTGCCGGATAGCCGCCCAAGTAGCTCTCCGGATACCTCACCGAATAGCGCGGAGAATAGCCTGCCAGACTGCTCTCCGGGGAATCCACCGCGCACTTCACCACATAGCCCGGGGGATGGGGGAGGGGAGTTTCGAGAAAGCGTCCTAGCGCTCGATTACTCAAGCAGTTAGGGAGGGATCTGGTCCCGTGGGTTTGTATCCTATGGGTAGACATCTCTCCCGCCCGCGCGATAAGCCGCTCCGCCAATCAAGCGGCTGGAGTGAGTTGGCCGGTACCTTCAGAAAAAAGTCCCGGGGGGCCAAGCCCCCCGGGTAAACGCGCGAGCTTACTGCTTCAGTCGGTCACTACGGCCCGGGCCGTGCTTGCGCCCGCCTTCACGAAGTACGCGCCGGTGGGCAGCGACACGAAGTTCAGACCCCTGGTCGCGGCCTGGTTCATCACGACCCTCCCCGCAGCGTCGAACACGGAGACGGTGACGTCCGCGTCGGAGTGGAACGAGATGCCGTGACGGCTCGGATTGGATATGACCCGGATTCCGGTCCGGCTGATCGCCGGGACCTTCTCCTCGGCCACGCCGTCTATCAACGGTATGCCGCCGTCAACAGTCTTGAGAATCGTGGCGCCCCCGCCAACCGCGTAGCCGGTATCAGAGCCGACCGGGAAGCACACGCCGTGCATCGGGGGGACGGCCGGGGCCGTTGTCTTAAAGAACTCGGTATTGCTGACCGACCTGAGGATGATTCCGGCGCCCGCGGAGTCCCCGCATACGTATGCGACTGCCGAGGTCGGCACGTCGACCCCGTAGAGAGCCGAGTTACGATAGCACGTCACACTGTCCCACAGGGATGCGCCGCCGTCGTCAGTGAAGCGGATGAGTCCATGCATCGTGTCGTTCCCGATGAGGTAGCCCCACAACGGGTCCGTGGGTGAGAACGCCGCGGCGGTCAAGTCCGCGATGGTCTGGGGGCCCTGGACCTGAGGGGTGCCGAATCCGTCCACGGTCCCATACACCATGCCGCCGTTGCCGACAACCACGCCGATGTTATCGGTCGCCATACCGCAACTGCGGGACCAGTTCAGCGCCCCGCCGACGGTAATCTCGGTCCAGTTGTCGCCGCCGTCGGTGGTCTTGAGCACCTTTCTCCCGGCGGTCCGAGGATACACCCCGATGTAACCGGTCATGGTGTTTTCGGGGAACGCCACGTAGTTCAGTATTGGGGAATCGGTACCGGGAATCGTCATCGGGTTCCAGGTCGCGCCGCCGTCAGTGGTTCTTATCGCCGCTGCCGCCGCCCCGACGGCATACCCGTTGTCGTCGTCCTTGAAGTAGACGGAGTTGAGTGGGCTGACTACACCTGAAGCCTGCGGCGTCCAGCTGGTGCCGCCGTCGGTGGTCTTCAAGATCAACCCAGCTTGACCGCCCATGCTGTCCAAGCCGGAGCCGACGGTGTAGCCGACCTGCGTGCCCGTGGGGAAGTGGACCGCGTTCAGCTCAGCTATTACGCCTGCGTTTAGTGGTTCCCAGGCTCCGAAGCCCAGTGAACAGAGCAGCAACAGACTGCCGATTACGGCTGCGTTGCGCCGACATCCAACGTTCATTCTTCCTCCTCTGTCTTTGATTCGGTCTGTACAGATTACCTGCTACCTGTTGCCAGCGGTCCCTCTCGGTTCCGACATCCGGCCGCCGGCACCGCCCGGCGCGGAAGCCTCATCCCCGCGCTGGCGCGGACGGCCAGCCGAAATGCAACGTCTGAGTGTAGCCTACGACTTCTGCCTGTCAACAATTTGATGGGGTCGGCGGTTTCACCCCTCGCCACAATTCGCGCTTGACAGGCGGTGGTGGGGTAGTATTATAGAAAAGCCCAGAGTTAC
>CAZSUX010000204.1:0-5405 GCA_964610135.1 uncultured bacterium
GGCCCGCATAGATCCAGCCGACCGGCGTAGGGCGCAGGATGAGCTCCTTCTCCAACTCCTTTACCGCTGCGAGCCTCACTTCAGAAGACTCTGGACTCTGGACTCTGGACTGTGGAGGGCTTGGGACACGATCCGAAATGTCGGACATTTCGGTCATGTCCCTTCGCCGGTCCTGTCCCGCAACTTCTTCCTTGCGCAGCGGCAGTTCGGACGCCGCGCAGGCGAGATGTCCCTTGATGATGTAGGGATTGGTGAGGTCGATGACGGCGGCTTCGAACCCGCGTTCGAGGATGAGTGCCGGGTTGCGTAGGAGGTACTGGTTGAGCGCGTCCGCGTACCCGATGAACACGACCAGCGAATCCTGCAGCTTGCGACCGGCCCGGCCGGCCTGCTGCCAGAACGAGGCGAACGAGCCGGGGAAGCCGGCGATGACGATGCAGTCAAGGCTGCCGATGTCGATGCCGAGCTCAAGCGCGTCGGTGGACACGACCCCGCGCAGGGCGCCGGAGGAGAGGCCGGCTTCGATTGCGCGCCGGTCTTCCGGAACGTACCCGGCCCGGTACGGCGACACGGCCAGCTCAGGAGTGTATTCCTTTACCCAGCGCGATACGAGCTCGGCCAGTCGGCGCGACGGGACAAAGCACACCGTCTGGAACCCGCCCTTGGCGAAGTGGGTGACGATCTGCTGGGTCTGAACGTGGATGGAGGGGGCAGGCTCCTCCGGCTTGGGACACGATCCGAAATGTCGGACATTTCGGTCATGTCCCGTCGCCAGCGGGTTCCAGAAAACGAGCCACGTCCGGCCGCGCGGGGCTCCGTCGTCGCCGACGTGGGCGAACTCCTTGCCGGTCAGCTTCTCGGCCAGCTCTTGGGGGTTGGCTATCGAGGCGGAGGCGAGGAAGAACTGCGGGTCAGAACCGTGATAGGCGCAAATCCGTCGTAGCCGGCGGATGAGCTGGGCCACATTGGAGCCGAAGACGCCTCTGTAGGTGTGCGCCTCGTCGACTATGCAGTACCGGAGGTTGCGGTAGAACTGTTGCCACTGGTAGTGGTAGGGGAGAATCTGGTGCAGCTCGTAGGGATTCGAGAGCACAAGGCGGGAGCGCTGGCGAATGCGGGGCCGTTTGTCTGCGGGCGTGTCGCCGTCGTAGACCGCGGGATGCAGCTCCAACCCAAGCCCCTGCTCGAAGCGCTTCAGCACTTTGAGTTGGTCCTGGGTCACGGCCTTCATCGGGTAGAGATAGAGCGCGGTGGCTTCACCAGGAAAGCGGGGACAGTCCCGGGAAGTCGCACTGGGCCCTGCGAAGGGACAGTCCCCGTTTTCCCCCAGCATGGTCTCGAACACAGGCAGGTTGAAGGCGAGCGTCTTGCCGGATGCGGTCGCGGTGGTGATGATGACGTTCCGGCCGGCGCGGGCGTGCTTGAGCAACTCGACTTGGTGGCTGTATAGCTTTGGTATGCCGAGTTGCTCAACCAGACCTGCGAGCGGTTTGGGTAGGGGCGGGTCGGGCTCGGCGTAGGTCGGCGCACGCGACGGAAGAGGTTCGATGCCGGATATCTGGCCTGAGTACCAGCGCTGCTGGCGCAGACGGTCGAGGGCGGAGAGGATGTCAGGCAAGGCTGGGAGAGTTACCAGGTACCAGTGACCAGTGTCCAGTCAAGAAGCCGGTTCCGTCATCACTGGAAACTGGAACCTGGAGATTGGTCACTCGCTACGCGTCCAGTGTTCCACCAGCGATGAGAAGACGTTCACCAGGCTCTCCACGTCCTGCCGGTTATGGTCGACGATGGGCTTCAGGAACCCGGCGTTGCCGGTGCGCAGGTACTCGTAGTAGAATTCAGGCACGAGTTCGCCCGGCAGATCGGTTTCCCGACTGAGGCCGAGTATCGCCTGCTCGATCGAGCGGAGCGAACAGCCATCCAGCTCGCCGCGCCAGGCTCGGCGTGAGAAGTGGAGCAGGTCGAAGTGTACTTTGGGGGACTTGAGCTTGATGCCGTAGTAGGCGGAACGGCCGATGAGGAACGGCAGGTCGAATGACTTGCCATTATAGGTGACGAGCACCCGGTGCGCCGCGACCTGCTGGTTCACTTCGGCGAGCAGCGCCAGTTCGTCCGGGAAGTCGCGGACAACGTACTGGTCGACGATGATGGTGTTGTCCGAGCCAAGCCGGGCGATACCGGCCACGACGAGTGGCTGGCCGGCAAACAGGCCCATCGTTTCTAGGTCAAGGAACAGGAAGTCGGAATCCTCGTGCAGCCCGGAGAGCCCGAGGACTGAGGGATGAGATCTGGAGAGACGGGAGCCGATGACTTCGGTCAGTTCCTCAGTGCTGCCCGCTTCGAGCAGTTCACGGATGCGCTTTGACTCGCCGCAGAACCGAGGATGATCTTCGAGGTCGGCAAGCGTCTTGAAGCCCTGTTCTTCCAGCCGCGTGCGCGTCCGGCTACGGATACCGCGAACCAGCTCGACCGAGCCGAGCAGACTCTGGCGGGCCTGTTCGGCGTCGCCGCGGCGCAGGGCGCCGCGGGTCGTCGCGGTCAGCCGATAGCAGCTACCGTAATCGTTCTCTACAACGTCACCGGGCATCACCTTCTCGAACGGCAGGCCTTCGTACTCGCGCCGCAACTGGTCCCGGAACGCGGAAACGGTATCCGGCCTGCCGTCGAAGTCCGGGTCAACGTCGGGTTCGTATTCGTCCGGGTCGAATGAACGCACGGGATGATTATGGGCCCGGTGTCGTTACCGTCAACTGCGGGTGGGGCGGCGGTTATGGACAAGATGAGCGAGCACGTCGGCCACGGTCTTCAGGCCCTGGAACAGCCCCAGGGTTAAACCCGCGTGGTAATTGACGAATCCACCCAAGATGATGGCGAGGTGCATCGGCACAATCCGCAAGTAGGGGGCTAGCACGACTTGGCCAAGTTTCCGGCCGTGGGTCTCCTCGTTCCAGCGGAGGACCAGCGCAAAGAGGTCGGTCCCGGCGAACAGGCCGGCTCCGTAGAGCACAAACTGCATGTTCACGCCGGGGTGACCGCGGGTCATCGCGGCAAGGATGAACACGAGATAGACGACATGGAAGAACCCGTAGTGGAGCACGAAGAAACCAGCGGCCCTCAGCTTCGTGCCGGCCGGCGGCGACAACCGCCCGCCCGGCGACAGGTTGTCGGTCGAGTAGTCTCGGAGCGCCAGAATCCTCAACACGTTCACCGCGCCGATGGCGATGCTCTGGCTCCAGTAGATCATCATCACGGTCTGCAGGCTGAGGTGGTTGTGTACGGTCCACCAGATTGCGAGGGCATTTGAGACGAGCAGCGGAACCAGAGAGACGTCGCGCAGGTTGACCCTACTGGCCAGCCGAGTGAGGCTGGCTGGTGGCCCTGTCCTACCTTCCGGCATCGTTCTCAGTCCTGCTTCCACCAGCAGCGTCGTGCGTTGAGCCCGCGCACTTCGACCGAGTCAGGCCGGAACCCGGCTTCGGTCAGCGGCGGTTCGGCAAGCGGCGGGGCAAGCGGGTTGTTCTCGACCAGGAGAACGTTCGTGGCCACCCGCAGTAGTTCGCCAGTTACCAGTTTCCAGGTACCAGTGTCCAGGGTCGGAACAGAGCCGATGATGGCCAGGTCAACGGAGTTGTCAGGCAGGGGGATAGGGACTAGGGACTGGGGGTTAGGGGAGGACACTGGGGAGCGGAGAAGACGGAAGCGGCGGACCTTCTCGAGTGCGGCTTTGCGCTCGACGTAGCGGGCGATTGTCTCACCGGGCTCCAGCACATAGACCCCGGCGGACTTGCGGCAGCGGCACATCGTGACCGTCGTGCCGTCACCGGCAAGCAGGAACTTGGTCTTCCAGAGCGGGAACCGTCTGGTGACAATCGAGAAGTCCCAGTCGTGCCAGGGTAGCGAGTCGTAGAGCGGAGGAGCTTTGGCCCTAAGTAGGTCGTAGGCGAAGTGGGCTACCAGGCGCTCTTGCGCGGCCTGAACGTCGGCGAGCGAGGGATGGCCTGACGTGAGTTTGCAGTCTGCAGTTTGCAGTCTGCAGTTTGCGGACCGAAAGTGGGTCTCGACGTGAGGGGCGTTGTTGAGGGCGAGCGACCAGTCGGACGTCAGCTCGGGGGAAAGTGGGGACAGTCCCTTAGAGCTCGCTGACTCGCGGGACAGTCCCCATTTTCCCAGGAGCAGGAAGTCGTCGAAACAGAGATGGCCAAGGCGGACCAGCCATTGGCGGATGGCGATTGGCGAGTGGCGATCGGCGGCCATCGGCCGCTACTTCTGGCTGACCAGCTCTTTGATGCGTTCGAGAGCTTTGGCGATGTTCTCGATTGAGTTGGCGTAGCTGAACCGCAGGAATCCGTTGCCGTACTTGCCGAAGCAGGTGCCGTCAAGGCAGGCTACGCCCTTCTCTTCGAGCAGCCGGTGCGCCAGGACTTCGGAGTCGATGCCGGTCCCTTCGACGTTCGGGAACGCGTAGAACGCGCCGAGCGGCAGCTTGCAGCGGAACCCCGGTATCTCGGACAGGCCTTTGACGATGAAGTCGCGCCGTTTCCTGAACTCGGCGAGCATTCCGTCGATTTCCGTGCGCGGGCCGGTCAGGGCGTCGAGGCAGGCGCGCTGGCTGAAGGTCGAAGTGCACGAATTCGTGTTGGTCTGGATACGGGCGAGTTTGTCCGCCATCTGGGGAGGCATGATGCCGTAGCCCATGCGCCAGCCGGTCATCGCGTAGGTCTTCGAGAACCCGTCGAGGATAATCAGGCGCTGGTGGATCTCCGGGAACTGGCTGATGCTCTCGAACTTCTCGTCGTAGAGGATTTCGGAGTAGATTTCGTCCGCGAGAATCCAGACGTTGTGCTTGAGCGCGGTCTTGGCGATGAGGCGCAGGTCTTCCCGTGTCAGCACGCCGCCGGTCGGGTTCTGAGGCGAGTTGATGATGATGAGTTTGGTGCGGGCGTTCACCAGCGAGGCCAGCTCTTCGGCGTCGAGACGGAAGTCGCGCTCCTCGCGGAGATGAGTCGGTACGGCGGTTCCGCCCATGTAGTTTATCATCGACTCGTATATCGGGAACCCGGGATTGGGATAGATGACTTCGTCTCCCTCTTCCACCAGGGCCATGATGGCGAAGGCCATGACCGGCTTGCCGCCCGGAGTTATCACCACCTGCTCGGGGTTGATGTGGATGCCACGCAGGGCTCCCGCGTACTTCGCAACCGCGGCGCGCAGTTCGGGCAGGCCGGCAGACGGGCCGTAGTGGGTGTAGCCTTCGTCGAGCGCTTTCTTGGCGGCCTCGCGGATGTGCTTGGGCGTGTCGAAGTCGGGCTCGCCGATTTCGAGGTGGACTACGTCCATCTTGCACTCGAGTGCCTTGGCGCGGCAGAGGCAGTCGAACGCGGTTTCGGTCCCCAGCCGGTTCATCC
>CAZSUX010000205.1:0-5401 GCA_964610135.1 uncultured bacterium
TACGCACGCTCGACTCGGTGGAACGTCCGGTCCTTCTGCTCGGTTTCGTACTTGCGCTCACCGCTGATGGTGATGGTATCTTCCGCCACCTTGACCTTGATGTCTTCCCGTTTCATACCGGGCAACTCGGCGCGGACTACCATCGCCTCGTTCGTCTCTTCCACGTCGATCGCGGGCGCCCACAGCGCCTGCTCGCGCTCGCGCGGATAGCGGCCAAGCATCGAATCGAACAGTCTCTCCATATCTTCCCGCATCGTGCTCATTTCACGAATCGGGTCCCAGGTCATCAGATTTCGTGCCATGATCGTTACCTCCTAGGTATAAGCCTGGATTTTCTTCGTTAGACGCCGGGAATCGGAGACCGTTTCAGGTCGACAAGCTCGCGCGACCGGTACCCGAGAACCGCCGCTGTTGGTGTGCAAGGAACGGATGCCGACGTTCCGGCCGCCCGGTGTGGATTGGCGGACTGCATCCGCTGGCGGTTCCGCATCATGACACCGAACCTGCCCGGGCCCCAGGTTCTCCGATCGCCCGTCAATGCCACCGGCTTGACTCGGCAGGCTCAGCCAATATGCTCAGGCGCCGTGAAGAGACGCCGGACGTCCGACGCGACACGCTCGACGCAAGCCGCTCTACGCTCGCCGCAGCAGAGAGCCTGGCCGCTTCTCGCGACCGTCGCAGCCTTCGTTATCTCGCGCGTTGGCTACTACGCCGCGGGCCTGCGGTTCGACACGTCCTCCCTGCCCTGGTTCTGGCAGTACATTGACCCTGCCCTGCTGAAAGCCAATCTCGCACAAAGCCTCTGGTATCTCCACAGCCAGCCTCCGGCTTTCAACGTCTTTCTGGGTATCGTCGTCAATCTCTTCTCCGGGCACGAGACGACTGTCTTCGCCACCTGCCACCTGTTTCTCGGTCTCTCCTTTGCGGTAGTGATGTTCCTGCTTCTCAAGGAGCTAGGGATGCGAGACACGCCTTGTGCCCTGCTGTCCGCACTCTATGTCGCCACTCCGGCCTGCGTGCTCTATGAGGACTGGCTGTTCTACACCTATCCGTTGACCGTCTTGCTGCTGCTCGCGGCCCTCTTCTGGCAGCGGTTCGCCCGGCGGGGACGGTTCCTGGACGCGCTGTTGTTGTTCGCCTGCGCGGCACTGCTCGCCCTGACCTGGAGTCTTTTCCACCTGGTCTGGATGCTCGGGCTCGTGCTCGCACTTGTGCTGCTTCGACGCAGGGACTGGCGCAAGGTACTGGCCGCTGCCGCGGTGCCAGTGCTGGTTGTGGTGCTCTGGTACGGCAAGAACACCATGCAGGTCGGCGAGTTCACGGGCAGCACCTGGTTCGGCATGAACTTCTCCAAGATGACCAACAGCATGCTGACGGTAGCCGAACGCAGGGCCCTGTACGACAACGGTGCGATCTCGGCGGTCTCGCTGGTCCCGCCGTTCAGCGACCCGGACAAGTACTACGGCGTGGTCCCGAAGCCGAGGCCGACCGGGATACCGATTCTCGACCAGGAGATGAAGCCTTCCGGCATCCCCAACTACAACAACACTCTCTTCGTCGCGGTGTCACGGCAATACGGCCGTGATGCATTCCAGATTCTCAAGTCACGCCCGACTGCCTACCTGCGCGGGCTCGCTGAGTCATGTCTGCTCTACTTCATGCCCGCGAGCGCATACCTGTTCCTCGACGACAACGTCGCGCACATCAAAGGGCTCGTTCGGTTCACGAGCATCGCCCTGAATGGTAGGTTCAGCCACCACCGTGACCCCGGACTGCGCCAGACTCAACCCGGGCGCTACTACTTGCAGGGCGTGCTCAATACCGGCTGGTTCCTTATCCTCGCTTACGGCCTCGTCCTGGTCTTCGGGTTATTTCTTCTCGTCCGCCGTTCAAGTTCGTCCCCCACCTCTTCTCTTTCGTCGCTCTTCTTCCTCTGGTACAATGTCGCGTGGATGACGCTGGTTGCCAACGCCCTCGAAGTCGGCGAGAACAACCGGTTCCGATTCGTCACCGACCCGCTGGTCTTCGTGTTTCTGGCCTGCCTGGCGGTCGGCTGGCTGGCGCGGCGCCGGCCGGGAATGCCGAACGCCTAATGCGGGAAATGGGGTGTACATGAACGTATTCTCGACTGTCTCACCGGTCCTGCTGCTGGTTGCGGGCTTTGTCGTCTGTTTCTTCGGGTATCGGCTGCTCCGCTTCACACTCGGGCTGGCCGGGTTCTGCGTCGGACTCGCGCTGGGCCTCGCGGTCGCCGGTCTCATCCCGGGCATCAGCCAGGTCCTTGCGATTATCATCGGCATCGTCTGTGGCATCCTCGGCGCGGTCCTCGCGACGGTACTCTACAAGTTCGGCGTGTTCCTGCTCGGAGCGGGTGTGGGAGCGCTTGTCGCGGGCATTGTTGTGGCCGCAACCGGCTGGCACTACCCGATGCTCGCCCGCGTGCTGGCCGCTATCGTCGGCGGCATACTCACCCTCATCCTGGAAAGGCAGCTGGTTTCTATCCTGTCGGCCTTGGCCGGCGCGTGGGGAATCGTGCTCGGCGCGTCCATGCTGTTGGGGTGGTCTCACATCTCAGCCGACGCCAGAACGCCGCCGGCGAACTACATCCTGATGATCGCGTGCTGGCTGGTGCTCGGCCTCGTCGGGGCCGGAGTTCAGCTCCGGTCGGGCGGCAGGACGAAGAAAGCTGTAGGATGAAGGAGGAAAAGTGAAGCATGATTCCGGCCGTCGACGCTTGTGGTATGTAATCCTGTGCCTGAGTCCTCTTTTGGCCATCGGCTGTGCGACGAGTGGCACCGTCGGCCCGAGCACCGTAGTACCCGCCGAACTACCGCCCAAACCCGAGGTCCCGTTCGCGCTGCCGACCGCGCTTGGCCCCATCTCTGCGCCGGGCCAGGTCCAGGAGCTCATGCCCGGCGGAGCGGTTGACTGGTCCGGCAAGACCGTCGCGGCCCGCGGCACCGGCGTGCTTGACCCGGGCAACTCCAGCCGGGACCAGGCGTGGCAGTTGGCAGAGCGGGCCGCCACCGTCGTCGCCCAGCGCAACCTGCTGGAGATTGTCAAAGGCGTTCGCGTCGACTCCGACACCCGGGTCCAGGACTTCATGGCCGAACACGACTCCGTGTACCAGCGCATCGAAGAGATCATCAAAGGTGCGCGCCCGAGCCGCCCGGCCAGGCGCGATTCCCTCGGTGGTACGGTCGAGGTTGAGCTCGAGTGCAGTCTCTATGGCGACTCCGGGGTCGCAGGTGCCCTGATGCCGCGGTCTGCTGCCGGCCCACGGCCGGGTGACATCAATGCCGGTGGCCTCTCCCAACCTGCGCTTGAATTCCTCCACCAGTATTCCGGCCTGGTTATCGACGCCGGCGACACGGGCCTCAAGCCGGCGCTCTTTCCGAAGATCTACGACGAAGGTGGCAGCCTGCTGCTCGACCCTCTCGAGTACCTGATGTACGCGGCCGCACCTGGAACCTACGCAGTGCAGTTTGTCAGTACGCTGAGTCAGGTTCTCGCTCGACCCGAATTCGGACAGCCGCTGGTAGTCAAGGTCAGGAATGTACGGGGCAGGCTCGACGCCGACATTGTACTCGCCAGGTGGGATGCGGACAAGCTGAAGGGAATGAAAGACGGCCTCGAGTTCCTGATGGATACGGGCCGCATTCTCGTCAAACTGGCGCTGTAGCGGCAGACAGCGGGAGACGGTACGCGGCATGTGAAGTACGAGACGCGGCGATGCGACGCACGCGGCGGGCCGGGGAGCCTCGTCGCTAGTCGGCCTGCATCGAGTAGAGGCGTAGCCGGTCGGTGATAACCAGCAGTTCGATGTTCCCACCCGGGATCACGTCTCCGAGTGTCACGTCCTGGCAGCGCACCGGCAGCGGGACTTCCTGCCGTTTCTGAAGGTCCGACCCCAGCACCAGCAGGCCGCACGAATCGCAGGTCGACGGGTAGAACATCGGGTCGCGGCATATCATCCGCTTTCGGTAGTGCGACACGACCAACTCGCACTTCCCGTCTCCGTCCAGATCGCAAATGGCATGCAACCGGCTCTTGCTCACCTCGTTTGAGTCACGGGCTTCGCCGAGTACGCTGCGCGCGGCAAGCTCGAGCTTGTTTGCTTCGAGCCGGTAGACCAGCGCCTCGGCCTTCGCACCGCAAACCGTAGCCGCCAGTTCCAGTCTCCCATCGCCATCGATATCGGCGCAGCCAGCGGAAACGAAAGACGCCGGCGACGAGTCCGGCCCCGGCGACTTGACGATGACCTCTCCGGTAGCACCGTCTAGGACCGCCAGCCCGCCGAAATCGTCCTGCCAGGAGTATACGGCGACGAACACCTCCAGCTTCCCGTCCCGGTTCAGGTCGGCGACGCCGGCCTGACAGCCGGTGAACGGATGCGCGCCGAATCCGCGCTGCCAGAGCCGCGTGCCGTCGGCGCGCAGAGCAACGCAGTAGCAGGAATCACGATCCCTGGTCCCGTTCGCGACGGCGCCGTTACCGTCGCCGTAGGTTGTCACCAGCAGTTCGTCGCTGCTGTCGGAGTTCAGGTCGGCGACGGCCATCAGGTCCGGCCGAGCCCCAAACTCATAACTCCAAAGGAGCCTGCCGTCAGCGCCATCCCGACATTCAAGCATCCGGCTGGGGTGACGAAGTCTCGGCTCGAGCACGACCTGAAGCGTAACCACCCGTTGATCGAGCCGCACCGCCAATCGGCTGGCACCGTGCCAGGACCGGCTCGACTCCGGCAGCAGCGCCCAGCCGGCGCTGTCACCGGCGACGATGCGCGCCGAGTCGCTCTGGATCAAGTCCCAGTTCATGCCGCCCCGGGCACGACCGGAAAGGAGCGCACCGTCCACGTTCAGTATCGCAGCGGGCGATCGGGCCAGCGGGGAGGTCACAATCTCCAACCGGCCGTCGCGGTCGAGGTCGATGACCAGCGGCCGATGCTCGGCGTGCGCGATGGCCGGCATCGGATCCATCGCCGGCACGTCAAACCACTCCGCATCCCATTCCTCAACATAGCGCAGACCCGATACCGGCCGGGTCCCGGCCTGGACGAAGAGAAGCGTGTTGTACCGATTGGCCCCGGGCCAGACCCAGGGCTCGACGTTGCGGAAGCGGTGGCCGCATCCGGACAGTGCCAGCGCCACCAACAGCATGAGAGAGAGTCGCCTGAGAGTCACGCTCATCTTGACCGAATGTAGCTCAGAATCTCCGAACTGTCAACCGGCGACGCGCGTCGGCCCTTGGGACAGAACTACCTGATGATCCGGCCTATCCGGTTGAAACGGATGGCCCAGGGCGAGATCAGGATGCGGGCGATGTTCGGCGCCGCATCCGACGAGAAATAGAGTACCAGCGGTTTCCCGCGCAGGTTGCGCAGGTCGAGCGGCCCCCAGAACCG
>CAZSUX010000206.1:0-5299 GCA_964610135.1 uncultured bacterium
GGCTCCGCGGGCGTGTATCCTAAGAGTTAACTCTCCTCCGCCGTCCGCTTGCGCGTTGGCTTGACTTCCAGTCCTGCTGACATATTCTCAGGCTCAATGGGAACCGCGCCCGAAACCATCAAGCGCCTGGTTGACCGCTTAGACCAGGACCGCAATGTCTTCCTCTCCGGCGACTACAGAGAAGAACAGGTCCACGGAACGAGGCCGACAAAACGCGGCATGACAAGAGGATCAAGTAACGAGGAGAGCGCGGAATGATGAATGCCGGGTGGGCAGAATTGCAGGGCCGGTCGAGGCGATGATGACAGCCGACAGCTTACGGCTTGCAGCTTGCGGCCATCGGCTGACGGTCAGAGAACAAGGAAGGGACACAAGTGAGTGACAATCTGCCCGAGCGGAGGGCCACGGGCTCCGGAATCGTGTTCTATCAGACCGAGGACGGCAGGAGCAGAATCGAGGTCAGGCTTGCGGAGAACACGGTCTGGCTGACGCAGCGGCTGATGGCGGAGCTTTTCCAGACGACCCCACAGAACATCACAATGCACCTTCGTAGCATCTACGCCCACGGAGAATTGAGCGAAGCGCCAACTTGTAAGGAATACTTACAAGTTCAACAGGAGACCAGCAGGTCCGTTGAACGGAGACTGCGGTTCTACAACCTCGATGTCATTCTAGCGGTCGGCTACCGAGTGCGATCCGAACGGGGAACTCAATTCCGACGCTGGGCGACTGAGCGTCTGCGCGAGTATCTGGTCAAGGGATTCGTGCTCGACGATGAACGGTTGAAGGAAGGCGGGACGCTAGGCAGAGACTACTTCGATGAACTGCTCAAGCGGGGCATCCCGATGGGCGCGCATCGTCCCGTTTGACAGGCAGTGGACGAGAATCAGACGGAGATAGCCGAACTGGAACAGCGGCTCAGGCTGCTAGACGCCGAAAGACATGCGCTGGCGGAGCGCCTCGAGTTGTTGAGGCGCAGCTTACCACCGCACCTCAAGCCGCTTGGTCGTCCTGCCGTAGCTCAGGTCCCAACCACGGCAGAAGAGAAGGTCGCCTTGTTCCTTTCTCTGTTTCGCTGTCGCGAGGACGTGTATCCCAAGCTCTGGAAGAATCCCCGCAAGGGAACCAGTGGTTACTCACCAGCCTGTCGGAACGAGTGGGTTCCGGACACATGCGAGAAGCCGAAAACCAAGTGTTCCGAATGCCCCAACCAGGCCTTTCTTGCGCTGGATGCAGAGGCCGTGGAAGCCCACCTCCGGGGCAACTGCACGATCGGCTCCTACGCCATTCGGGCTGATGATACGTGTACATTCCTTGCCTGTGACTTCGACGGAAACGGATGGCAGGACGGCGCGGCTTCCTACCAGCAAGTCGGAATGGAATTGGGGATCGACGTAGCACTCGAGAGGTCGCGTTCAGGAAACGGCGCCCATGCTTGGCTGTTCTTCGGTGAACCGGTTCCGGCAAGACTGGCCCGACGACTGGGAACCCTGTTGCTGACGCGAGCTCTGGACCGGCATCCTCAGATCAGCTTTCGTAGCTTCGACCGGTTCTTTCCCAATCAGGACTTCCTGCCGAAGGGCGGCTTCGGCAATCTCATCGCTCTGCCGCTGCAGAAGACACCGAGGGAACGGGGAAACAGCGTGTTCCTGATCTCGGACGTCGAGCCGGCTGCGGATCAGTGGGAGTATCTCGCCCGGATCCGCCAGCTCGACTTGAACGATGTGGAGTCCGTTCTCCGACGAATCGCCGTCCCGGAAGCGGTCTCTGTCCGTGACCGAACCGCGGATGCCGAGGTCTCAGACATACGCGCCGACGATTGGCTTCTGGCGGCTGGGGACCTAGACAAGGGCCTGCAGATGGTTGGCAGGGCCGTCACTATTCGTCTGGATTCGCAACTGACCATTTCGCTTGACGGTCTGCCGCCCCGACAGGTCGGCAGACTGAAGCGCCTCGCTGCGTTTCCCAACCCGGAGTTCTACAAACTCAATCGGATGCGTCTGCCGACGTACCCGCATCCGCGGATTATTTTCAGCGGTGAACTTCAAGCGGACCAGCTCGTGCTGCCGCGCGGAGTCCTTGACGCGGTAGTCCAGGTTCTGAGCAGTGCCGGTGCCGTTGTGTCAGTTCAGGACGAACGTCAGCGCCCCAAGCGCTTGAGGCTCGGATTCCGGGGTACGCTGACACGGGACCAGCAAGAGGCGGTTCGAGTACTCAGGAAGTCCGAGTTCGGGGTCTTTGTCGCTCCCCCGGGCACGGGGAAGACCGTCGTGGCCTGTGCGCTGATTGCCTTGCGAAAGACCCCCACGTTGATTCTCGTGCATCGGCAGCCGCTCGTCGAGCAATGGCGGAGCAGGCTGACGGAGTTCCTCAATGTTCCCGACAATGAGATGGGCCTGGTATCGGGAACGAAGAAACGGGCCACGGGCAAGGTGGATATTGCCATGCTTCAGACTCTCAGTCGCGCCGATGGCCTTGGCGGGATCCTTCCACATTACGGTCAGGTCGTCGTGGATGAGTGTCACCATATACCGGCCCTCTCGTTTGAGGCGGTGCTCAAGCAGCTCCCAGCCACGTTCGTCCTGGGGCTTACGGCAACGCCGTATCGAAAGGACGGCCTCCAGAAGATAATACACTTTCAGTGCGGTCCGGTCCGTCACGAGATACGGACCGCGGATGGAGGAGTGCTGTCCAAGCGCGTCCTCGTGCACGAGACCGCGTTCCGGACTCCGGAGAACGCCGGGCCCAAGCCTCCGATTCACGTCATTTGGCACTATCTTGTGACGGATGTTGCGCGGACTGAGATGATCGCCGGCGACGTTGTCCAGGCGCTACTGAAGGGAAAGGTGCCGCTCGTTATCTCCGACCGGAAGGATCACCTGCAGTCGCTCAGCGAAGAGATCAAGAAGCAGGTCTGTGAAACGCCCGTTCACGTATTCCGACTTGACGGCGAGATGCCTCTGCCCGCTCGGAAGAAGATGATGTCCGAGCTTCACTCTGCACTTGAGCAGAAGCAAAAGACATGCCTCCTATCTACCGCTTCGCTGATTGGTGAGGGATTCGACCTTCCTGCCCTGGATACGTTGTTCTTGGCCATGCCCATCTCATTCAAGGGGAGGATAGTCCAATACGCGGGCAGACTGCACAGACTCCATGAAGGCAAGAGGGACGTCGAAGTTCATGACTACGTAGATTCACACTGCGCGATGGCCCTGAAGATGTACCGAAACCGACTCCGCGCTTACCGGGACATGGGATACGCGGTCGAAGAACCAGCCGGGATGGTCGGCTCCAGGCGGCCGAAAAGATGACCAGCGCGCGAAGACCCTTTCCAAGCCTCCGGTTGATGTCAGAGGCGGCATGACAAGATGGTCGAGTCACCCGACGAACGATGAGCGATCAGCGCGGAACGATGAGTAGCGGGCATGACAACTCACGGCAGGCAGCGTACGGCCTACCGATGACAGCCTACACACGAGGAACAGATGAACTCCGCGACTGGTGACCAGCGTTCCGACGGACGGGAGCTTGGAGGGACCGAAGCCTGGAACTGGCGCGGCAAACTGGTGCTGGTCACCGGCGCAACCGGACTGTTGGGCGGGATGACCGCCCGACGCCTGCTTGCCGACGGCGCCCGGGTCAGAGCTTTGGCCCGGCAGCCGGCTCGGGCGTCAGAGCTGGCCGCAGCTGGAGCCGAAATCGTGGCCGGCGACATGACCGACGCCCCTCGCTGGAGCGCGCGATTGAAGGCTGTCAGGCGGTGTTCCACTTTGCCGGAGTCCTGGCCAACGAGTTCCGTCCCTGGTCGTACTTCCGGCAGGCGAACGTCGAGGGCACGCGGCATCTGGCTCTGGCCGCGTTCGCGGGCCGGGTCGAACGGTTTCTCTATTGCAGTACGGCCTGGGTGTACGGTATGGCGGCCGGGGTTAACACCAGCGAGGCAACGCCGCATCAGTACAGCGGCGAGCCCTATTGCGACACCAAGCTGGATGCTGAAGAAGTCATCCGGATACTGACGCGTGACAAGGGCCTGCCCGCGGTTATCGTGCAGCCGACCGAAGTTTACGGCCCGGACGACAAGAACTGGACCCTCGGCCCGCTGGAGCTCATCCGGGCGGGACGGATGGTTCTGGCAGACGGTGGCAGCGGGTTGGTGCAGCTCATCTATCAGGACGATGCCGTGGACGGGATACTGGCGGCCGCGCGGCACGGACTGGTCGGTGAGGCATACATCATCGGCGGAACCGAGGCCATCAGCATCCGGGAGTATTTCCTGAGCCTGGCGCGCATGACCGGTCGTGAACGCCTCCCTTCCGTACCCGGCTGGCTGGCCATCGCCACGGCTGGGCTGCTCGAACTCGGAAGCCGGGTAACCGGGCGTCCACCGTCGTTCACGCGCGGCGGCGTGCGGGGAACGATGGTGCATGCTACGTACCGGGTAGACAAGGCGCGGACCGAACTCGGATTCACCGCGCAGGTCGACTTCCGGACCGGGCTGGAGCGAATCCGGCGTAGGCTGGGCACTTCCCGCAATCCTGAGTGATGTCCCGGCGCGGTATGACAAGATGGTCGAGAGAGTCGGGACGATGCTGAAGCGCCGTGGACGGCTGGTGGCTCACGGCTGACGGCTGAGGGCTTCCGGGAAGGCGGCAGCGCCGCTGCAGCACTTTGCACCCAGGACACGTTCAGGTAGAATCACGCCTCATGCTGAAGGCGGTGCTGTTCGACCTGGACGATACGCTGATGCCGGATAGGAGTGCGGCCAATGAGGCGCTGGTTGCCACCGCACAGGTGGCGAAGCAGTGGCACAACATGCCGCCCGGCGACCTGAAGGACGCCGTACGCCGAGTCGCTCGCCGCCTCTTCCGCGCCCACCCCGTGGTGGCGCCCTATGGTGGCAACTTCGACGTCAGTTCGTGGTCAGCGCTGAGCACGCGGTTCGACGGCGAAGACGAAGAGATGAAACAGCTCCGTGCGTGGGTACCCGAGTACAGACACGAGGTCTGGTCGGGCGCCCTGGCCGAGAACGGCATCGCCGACCCGCTGCTCGCCGACACTCTCTCCTGCGTCTACGTGGCCGAGCGCCGGGTGCGCTACCAGCCGTTTCCCGACGCGCCGCAAGTGCTCCGGGAACTCGGGCACTCGTTCCGGCTCGGGCTCGTGACCAACGGTCCGGGCGACATGCAGCACGACAAGCTCGATGTCTCCGGCCTCAAGGACTGCTTCGGAACCGTCGTGGTCTCGCGTGAGGCCGGATTCGCGAAACCGGACCCGCGCATCTTCGCCATCGCGCTGGACC
>CAZSUX010000207.1:0-5272 GCA_964610135.1 uncultured bacterium
TGCTGGCCGCGGTCATATTTGCGGTCTATGCCGGCGTCGTCCTGCTGACGATGGCAGTGCTAAAGATTCCGGTCGTCTATCAGGGCCGGGTCGTGGGCCGGCAGATGTACCGCGAGCACCGGACCCACCTGCCGATAAGGGTCTGGACCGCGGGCGTTATCCCGATAATCTTCGCGCAATCGCTGGTGGTTTTTCCCTCAACCATTGCCGGGCTCGTGAAGATACCGTGGCTGATGTCGCTGCAGAGTATCCTGAACCCCGGCGGCTGGCTGTACGACCTGCTCTACGCGGCCCTGATCATTTTCTTCACGTACTTCTACACATCGGTCGTGTTCAACGCGCGCGACATTGCCGACAACCTGAAGAAATACGGCGGAGCGATTCCGGGCAAGCAGGCCGGCCAGAAGACCGCCGAGCACATCGACCGCAATCTCACCCTTATCACCCTGCCCGGCGCGGTCACGCTGGTGATAATCGCGCTCCTGCCAACGTTCTTCATGAACGCGCTACGCGTGCCGTTCTACTTCGGCGGCACCACACTGATGATCATCGTCGGCGTCGCGCTCGACACCCTGCAGCAGATTGAAGCTCACCTGGTAATGCGACACTATGAAGGTCTGGTCAAAGGTGGCAAGTTCCAGGGCCGCAGGTTCGGATAATCCTCCGGAATACTCCCCGCCCGACAACGGTAGATTGAATGGGTGAGCCCGAGACGCGGGCAAGCGACGTTGAGCTTATTCACCGCGTCCAATCGGGCGACACCGAAGCTTTTGACGAACTGATGAAACGATATGCCGCAAGTATATACAAAGTCACCTATTCGCTCACGCGGAACCACGCGGACGCCGATGACCTGTCCCAGGAGACCTTCATCCGGGCCTATCGGGCGATTGCGCGGTTCGACGAGCATTACCATTTCTACACCTGGATACGCAGGATTGCAGTGAACCTTTGCTTCAACCACCTGAAAAGGGGCAAGAAGTTCCGCTTCGTCCCTTTGCCGATGGCCGACGGTGAGGCCGAATCGGTCGACATCGCCGACCCTCGGCCGCAGTCAGCGGACTCCGGGTTGAGGCGGGATCTGGATCAGGCGCTGACCAAGCTGCCGCCGGACCAGCGAGCGGTCTTCGTGCTGCGGGTGAACGAGGAAATGAGCTATGACGAGATCAGCAAAGCGCTTAGCATCCCGGTGGGAACCGTGATGTCCCGTTTGAACCGGGCGCGGGAGAAGCTGCGGGAGCTACTGCGGGAGTACATGCCGGCCACATGAAGCAGAAGTGCGGTTCGATCCGGGACTTGCTCGGCGCGTACGCCGACAAGGAGCTCGACCAGGCCCGGGCCGGTCAGGTCGTTCGCCATCTCGAGACCTGCGCTGATTGCCGGCGCGAGCTCGACCAGATACTGGAACTGAGCCGGCTGGCGAAGAGCGTTGAGCACCCGAGACTTGCCGAGGACTACTGGGACTGGCAGCGAACCAAGGTCTGGCGTGGGCTCCGTGAACGGAGGCGCGCGCTGATGCCGTCGTACCGGCCGTCGTTCGTGTGGCCCAGGCTCGCGGCGGCAGCGGCGGGATTGGTGGTCGTCCTGGTCGTGGTCCTCGCCGGCTGGCGGACGCTCATGCCAAGGCAGGGCCCGATTGGGCCGGTCGGCGAACTCCCTTCGGTGCTTAGGAGGGATGCTGGACAACCGGTCGCGGCTGCCCCGGCCGCCAGACGTCCCGTGGAGTGTGAGGAGACTAAGAAAGCCGCTGTCGGGACGTCTGCCGAAGCCGGAGGCCGATCCGACGAGCTCGCTCCAGGTCCGGCCACGGCAGCTCGGGACGCGGAAAAGACCAGTGTCGGCTACGCGACCAAGGGCGCCGGGGCGACCGGCGCCACATCCACTTCGAAGCTTTCCACTACTCCGGCACGCGGGATCGCTCCCAGGATGGAAGTCGCTGCCGGGGAGCCTCGTGAGGATCTGTCTGCAGCACCTTCCGTTGGCGGGCAACACGTCCGTGTTTCCTCGGACAAACAGAAGGGTCGCATCGTGTCCGGGCCGGTGTTGCTTGAGTCACCGCCACTGGCGGATGCGGATGCACTCGACACCGGCACCGTGCTGCTGAACGTGAAGACCGACAGCACCGGCCGGGTACTGAGTGCAGGCGTGCGCCGTAGCTCGGGCTCATCGAGACTCGACAGCGTGGCCGTGCGCCAGATACGCCAGTCCCGGTTCAAGGCCGCGATCAAGAACAACCGGAGCGTTCCCAGTTCCTTCCAGTACCCGTTCCGTGTCCAGAAGAAGCAGGCCAAGCCACAGGCTCAAGAGAAGCCGCCCGCCGAGGAAGTGAAGCCGGACAAGCGACCAGACCGACAGGAAGACAAGCAGTCAGACAAGCAGGAAGACAGCCAGCCGAACCGACCTCTGAAAGAGAAGACCAAGAAGTAGTCCCGGGCCGAGCCCGGGAATCTCACCGACAACCGCCAGGTCCGCCGAGAATGCCAAGGTTCGGACCGGACATCCACAGATTTCGCAGATTCCACAGATTGCCCGGACCTCTGACTTCTGCATTCTGACATCTACCTTCTAACTTGGCCTCGGCGGCCACTCCTTTCCCTCCGGAATACCGGCCCGGAATCAAGGGTAAGTACCAGTGCAGGAGGTCAATATGAAGACCATGAGCACCGTGATCGACCACGACCGTGAATACGGTCGTGACATCCGAATCGCCAGCGTCGTGGCGCTGGTGTCTCTCACCGTGGCATTCCTGTTCGTGCCCCAGCCGAAGGTCGAGCCGTACCGCCTGCGTGGGCCGGCGGTAACGGAATTCACCATCGTGGACCCTGGGCCGATCGTCTACGACCCGCCCAAGCCCCCGGAACCGGTTCCTCGTGGTGTCCCGGTTGCGAGCGACAACCCGGAAGTACCCACCATCGGCCGGAACACCGACTTCAATGAGCTGAAGCCGGATATCACAGCGCCGGTCCTGGAGGACGTCAAGTTCTGGAAGGTCGAGCGCAAGCCCCGGCTGCTCACCAGTGTTACACCTGTGTACCCGGAGATGGCCCGCGCTGTCGGCATCGAAGGCAAGGTTGTGGTCTCGATGGTGGTCGACACCCTCGGCAACGTGGCCCGCGCGCAGGTACATGCTACCTCGGGCAACGCTCTGCTCGACCAGGCTGCGGTTGACGCTGCGTACGGATGCACCTTCAGCCCTGGATACCAGCGTGACCGGCCCGTGCAGGTCAGTGAGGTAGTGATGACATTCAACTTCAGTCTGCAATAGGAGCTACAGATGAGAACCACTCTACGCGTAGCGGCCGCCATCGCGGCGGCCGCATCAATAGCCATGTCCCAGCCGCTTGGCGGATCGTCAGCCAAGAACCTGCTGTCACGGGTCTCGGTCGGAAACCCGTCCGGATACGAGAACCTGACGCTGTTTCCGCTGCTCGGCAAGACTTCAGCCTACTCGACCTACACCCTGCTCGACGATGCCATCCGTTCCGGCCAGGTCAAGGTGCAGGAGAAAGATGGCGGTCAGGTCAACACCGTTCGCATGAGGAATACGGGTAAGTCCTACGTGTTTGGCATGGCCGGTGAAATCGTCTCGGGCGCGAAACAGGACCGCATGCTCCAGGACGACGTGCTGCTGCCACCCGGTTCGGGCTGGCTGGACGTGCCGGTCTTCTGCACCGAGCACGGCCGCTGGACGGGCGCGACGATGAGCTTCGGTACAAAGGGATACATGGCATCCGGCAAGGTCCGGAGCAGAGCCTCCCAGACCGGCAGCCAGGAAGAAGTCTGGGCCGAGGTGGACGCGGCGCACGCCCAGCTCAACGTGGCAACCCCAAGCCGGGCATTCGCCAAGGTATATGAGGACAAGGACGCCCAGGAACAGGCCCGGCCCTACATTGACAAGCTCGACGGCTTGCCGAACCTGTTCCCCGGCGCACTCGGCGTCGTGGTTGCGGTCGGCAACCGGGTAGTGTGCGTCGACCTGTTCGGCTCGCCCGCGCTGTTCCGGAAGATGTGGCCCAAACTGCTCAGGTCATACGTGATTGACGCCATGCAGAGCCAGGCGCGCGGCCGGCTGACCGCGAAACAGGTGCAGCAGTTCATCCGAGGTGCAGCCCGTGCCCAAGTCACGAACCAGCCCACGGTCGGGGCCGGTACGCTGCAGCGCCTGTCGGCAATGAACGCCTCCGGCTCGGCCTTGGTGTTCAAGAACGCGGTTGTTCACCTCGACCTGTTCCCGGGGTCGAACTCCGAGATCGACGACGGTCCCGCGCCACGGCTCGACTTCCGCCGCCAGCGGACACTCAACTAGGATTCACTCACTTCCTTATGGGCAAAGCGGGGCCTCCGGGCCCCGCTGCTATTGTGCGTTCACAGTCGCGGCCAGCGCCGCCTCGCAGCCGGCGTGCCCGGCCCCGACCACAATCACGTCATACATCTGCTCGCGTCGAATTCTCCCGCAGATTCTGGACATCCGCACTCCTCAGTCAAAGAACACGGGAGGTAGCCCGAGTCACAGGACTTGGGCGCAAGCCTGCTCTTTCTGTTACGCCCGTTGACGACAATGTACCAGTTTGTACAATCTGGCCACGTGGCAATGGAGTGCTCAACCGGCGGCGCGCTGCGGAACGACCTGACGTGGAAATTCCGCATGTGGCGCTGGCTCTTCGCCGTCGCGCTCACCACAGCCTTCGCGCTCGGTGACGGGATGGTCATTGGCTATGATCCCCACCTCGGTCGCTGGAGTCTCCAGCAAGAACGAAGCCAGCTCTGCCTCATCAACTACGAGAAAGGCACCGAGCAGATGCTGGTATCGGTCGCCCTGAGTGAACTCCGCAGTACCAAGGCGGCCTGGATCGTCCCGATTCCATCCTCTCCTGACCGCGCGAGCATAGATATCGTGAAGGGATTCCCGGCTCTCGCCGGCACTAACGTGATGGCGCACGCCGAGCGCGTTCTTGCCCGTCAATCAAGACGGATGAGTCTCACGCATTTCTACCCGGCCCTGTTCCTGCGCGACCCTGGTCGCCGGACGTGGATTGGGCCCGTGGCCGGCCTCGACGGCGGCGGACCCGAGGAAGTCAGCGTGCACGGTTACAAGGAAGAGCTGGGTCTGACCGTCGAACTCGTCACAGCTCGACATCCGGGAGCGATATTCGGCTACCTGACGGAGAAGGGCGTCGAGCTCCCCAAAGAGACGCGACCGGTGCTTGAGCAGTACCGGGCGGACAGCTTCTCCTTTGTCGTGACATGGATATCGGACAGCTTCGCATTCATG
>CAZSUX010000208.1:0-5255 GCA_964610135.1 uncultured bacterium
TTCATCCTGGCCAACACCAGCATGTCCTACAACCCCGACACCGCTGACGGACCGAGCACATCCCCGCTGGAGTCGCTGAGCTTCACCGGCTCGCTTACCGGTCCGGGTGGCACGCTCGACAGCATCCTCATCCCCAATCTCCCCGGTTCGCTAGCGCAGGCCCAGGCAGTTGTCTGCACGATGGCGGTGTATGCGCCGGATAGCCTGTCGATGGGCGACTATTCCGGGCGGATTGTCATTGCCGGCTTTGATTCGTTGCACCACGAGACGGCGGACACGGTCTACGCGCTCCTCATAAGGCTCGGCGACATCGACGTAGACAACGACTCGCTTGACGTTGTCGCCGACACCATCCGGCTCCTGCCGCGGCTGGCCTCAGCCGGGCCGCCACGGGTGTACACCGGCTACGCGCTCGGCGAGTTCATCCTGACCAATACCAGTGAATCGTACAACCCGGATACTGCCGATGGGCCAAGCCTGTCATCGGTAGATTCTCTGAGCTTCACCGGCTCGCTTGCCGGCCCGGGCGGGACTATCGACAGCATCCTCATTCCCAATCTGCCCGGTTCGCTGGCGCGGGGTCACTCAGCCAGGTGCACCCTGGCGCTGTACATGCCGCCGTGGCTGCAGGACGGTGACTACGCAGGGCCCATAACTATCGCCGGCAGGGACACGGCCGGCATGCTGGTCGATGAGATCTTCTACGCACTCTTCAAGAAGACAACGCTCGGCGACCTCGATATCGACGGCGACTCGCTGGATGTGGCTCATGACACGATGAATCTGCACACTCAACCGGCTGGCCCAGTCTACTCGCCGTATGCCAAGGCCAGGTTCATGCTCCTCAACACCTACGAGTTCTACAACCCCGACATAGAGGACGGGCCCAGCCGCTCGCCGCTCACCATCACTGGCTACGACGCGCACTTGTGCTCTGCACAGGATACCCTGGACAGCATCTACCTGCTCAACCTGCCTTCCTATCTCGAGGTCGGCCAAGCCGTCGAGTGCACCTTGGCCTTGGTCGTGCCGGTCGGTACTTCCGTCGACGACTACACCGGCCTGGTCACAATCGAGGCCTTTGACACGCTCGGTTACCACGTGCGGGACAGCTTCTTCTTTGCCGTGCGCGGTCCGCTCCCGCGCCAGAGCCTCGACTCGCTCCGAGTGGCGCCGATACCGTTCAAGCCCAACCAGAACCCGGAGCACGATGCCATCCACTTCCAGGGCCTGAGTTCCGGTGCGAGAGTGCTTGTCTACGACGCTTCAGGACAATCCGTCTGGACCGCAACCGAGTCGGGCGACGGCCATCTAAAGTGGGACGCAAAGGTGGCCAGCGGCATCTACGTCTACCTGGTGGTCGCGAAGGACGGCCAGAGCCGCGTCGGCAAACTTTCGGTTATCCGCTGAGCGGAAGATGAACCACCGGAGTTTTACCACCAAGACACAAAGAGAATGACCACAGATGAACACAGATGGACACGGATATTCCTAGTTCGAACCCGGGAGTGAATAGCCGCCAAGGACGCCAAGGGCGGACGAGGATATCCGCAGATAACGCAGATGACGCAGATAGTTCCGGAGAAAATGGGGACTGTACCGCAGTGAGTTCGACCCATTCGGCTCGCCCCTGTCATTCCGAGCGAGGCGTTCTCGTCGAGTCGAGGAGTCTCTCAGCGGCTCGCTCAGGGCAGGCTCCGCTGCTCCGAGGGACTGTCCCCATTTTCGAAGCTGTAAGGAGGACACGATGAAACGGACAACTGTATTTGTGTTCCTGGTAGCGCCCGTGCTGGTATTGGCTACCACCGGCGCCGCATTCCTGAAGATACCGGTCGGGCCGCGCGTCTGTGCGACGGGCGAGGCGGCCGTAGCCTACATCGACGACGCCTCAGCCTTGTTCTACAACCCGGCCGGACTTGCGAACGTCCCCACCTACAATGCCCTCCTGGCCCACAACCAATGGTTCCTGGACATGAACCATGAGTATGTGGCGGGAGTGTACGGCACCGAGGCGCTGGGCAAGTTCGGCCTGGCGTTTGACTACTGGGGCTCGGGCTCAATCCAGGGCATCAACATTCGTGGTGAAACCATCCCCGGCTACACAGTCTCGGCGGCAGACTGGTCGCTGAATGCCGGCTACGCCCGGAGCATCTCCGACTTCTCATTCGGCCTGGGGCTCAAGTTCATTCACCAGCAGCAAGAGAGCCTCTCGACCTCGGCCGTAGCAGTCGATGCGGGCGCCATGTACAAGACGCCGCTGGAAGGGCTGAGGGCCGGCCTTGCGGTCGCCAACATCGGAACCAAGGCCAAGCTGTACGAGGAGAGCTACGGCCTGCCTTTGCAGGCCCGCCTCGGCTGGCGCTACGACCGAGGCATCGTCGGAGTCATGCAGGACTTCATCCTCTCCGAGACCGAGAAGCCGGGCATCGCGGCCGGTGTCGAGTGCAAGCCGGTCCAAGTGCTCGCGCTCAGGGTCGGGTATCGGACCGGCTCTGATGTTGACGGGTTCTCGGGCCTGCGGGCCGGGCTGGGCATCTCCTGGCAGGGCATCGGCGTGGACTACGCCCTTGCGCCCTACGGCAAGCTCGGCGCGTCCCACCGCATCTCGATTACCTACAACGGCCCGGCAGCAGTAGAAGACGACGAGTTCTACGACTACCACGAGGAGTAGCACCGGGCGTCGGCGGCCTTGATCCACAAGCCGTAAACCGCCCGGAAGGTCCATACGGCAGCGCTGAGTGATAGCATAAGCTTGGCGCGTTCGGCGGTCAGCAAATGCTGCAGTTGACCGATGGCCGGTTCTGAGGCATAATGAAACGAGGGCTCGCGAGAGCCCCTAATCCCGATGAATCCTGAGGCCAGTGCCGAAGGACGCAGGGAAAGCCGGAGATATTCAACTCCGGCTTCTCTCTTTAGACCGGCCAACCACGAAGACACGAATAGGGCCGCGGCTGCGCCGTGAGTTTCCAGTGACCAATTGTCAGTTTCCAGTCAGTGACCAAGCCTCAGGTCCCAATGACCACCGCAGAACCGAGCGAGGAACTTACCACAAAGACACAAGGCACAAAGAGGCCTCGTTCTCCGAGCATCTGCGTAATCTGCGGATGTCTGATGAGACCCTTCGGCTTCGCTCAGGGCAACACTGTGTGTCATCTGCGTCCATCGGTGTTCATCTGTGGTTGGTGCTCTTCGAACTGGGTGGTTGTTCGGATCTAACGGAGGGCTATGACGGCGAGGTTGCGGCCGGTGGTCTTGTCCCGGCGGGCGGAGTAGAAGAGCTTGTCGTCCTCGAACGTGCAGCGCTCAACGGAATTGGTTTCCAGGAGTCCCACCTCGTCAAGCAGCCAGCGATTGGCGGCGCGAATGTCGAGGTGGTACTTTGCGATTGGCGAATGGCGATTGGCGAATGGCGATTGGGGAACAGGGGCAGTTCCCGCGGTCGGGGAGAAGAACTCGTCCGGAATCGGGAAGCTCTTGTTGAACTCCTCGCGGATGTCGTCGCCGACTTCGTAGCAGTTCGGGCAGATGCAGGGCCCGAGGGCAAACCTCAGGTCCGGCAGCGGCACAAGGAAGCGGCGCGACATCTGGCGCGCGGTCTTCTCCGCGAGCCGGGCGGCGGTTCCGCGCCAGCCGCAATGGGCGATGCCGATGCAGCTTGAGTACGCGGAGTAGATGTACACCGGCAGGCAGTCCGCGACTTTCAGCCCGAGGCCGAATCCGGCGCGGTCGGTGATGCAGGCGTCGCCTTCGAGCGTCCCTGGGGGCGTGAGTTCGTCGGCGATGGCGAGTACCATGTCCGAGTGAGTCTGCTTCACCGTAATGATCGCCGGTAGCCCGAGCGCCCGCCGGGCCCGCGCAAGGTTCTCCTCGACATCCTGATGGTCGTCACCGACCGCGAACGAGGTGTTGAGCGACTCGTATGCGCCGCGCGACACGCCGCCGCTGCGGGTGAAGAAAGCTAGCAGGAGGCGCTGGTCGGGAGAGTACTCGAAATACTCCACACCGTCGGAGGATTTGAGCTGCCAGGTAGTCATGACCCGGATAGTTCAGAAGTCAGCCGGCAGAATGCAGAAGAGAAGGTAGAATAGAGGACACTGATTCCACTCCAAAGACACGAAGTCACGAAGAGGTTTCTTCCGGTCTTCCCCAATCCCTAGCCCCTAGTCCCTGATCCCGGTTCTTGGGCTGTGCGGAAGTCACGGAGCGTGATCTGCGTGGATGTGCGGCCGCCGTACGTGTTGCGTCCGACCGTGTAGCATACATCGAGCCGGCTTCCGGTACCGGCTTCAAGGTTGACGATTTCCGCGCTCCGGCCCCAGGCCATGGCGTCGAGCGTGCGCTCGCCGGCGCGAATCCTGAGCTTGAGGTGATTCCGATTCTTGCCGACTATCAGCGGAAGGCCGACGACTTCGAGCCCCAGCGAAGCAAAGAGCGGGGCGGCATTGTCCGGGCCGAACGGTTCGAACTTCTCAAGCGCGGTGACGAAGGCGTCGTCAATCTGCTCGATCGGCGCGACCGCGTCGATGTGGAGGGTCGGTTCGAAGACCTCCTCGGGGAACCCGTCCGCGTACTCGGCCAGGGCCGAGCTGAAGCCGGGCAGGCTCTTTCGTGCGAGGCTCAGGCCGGCCGCGTACTTGTGTCCGCCGAATGCGAGCAGGTGCCCGGAGCAGGCCGAGAGGGCAGCGTGGAGATTGAAGCCGGTGACCGAGCGGCCGGAGCCCTTGCCCCGGTCGTCCCTCAGGGCGACAACGATGCACGGGCGCGAGAAGCGGTCCACCAGCTTGGCCGCGACTATGCCGATGACGCCTTCGTGCCAGCCTTCGGCGGCAACGACAATCGTCCGGCGGTCGGCGAGCCCCTCGTCTTCGACCAGCCTGGTTGCCTGCGTGAGAATCTTCTCTTCAAGCGACTGGCGGGAGCGGTTCAGGCGGTCGAGCTCAGCGGCCAGTGTGGCGGCTTCGGCTTCGTCCTCGGTCAGAAGCAGCCGCGCGGCCAGTTCGGCGTGGCCGACGCGGCCGGCGGCGTTGATGCGCGGGGCGAGCATGAACCCGATGCTGTAGCCGGAAAGGGGCTTGTCCGTTATGCCGGCGACCTTGAGCAGTGCCCGCAGCCCGGGCCGCGGGCTGCGCCGGATGGCGCCGAGGCCGATGCGCGCAAGGATACGATTCTCGTCAACCAGCGGGACGATGTCGGCGATGGTGCCGAGGCCGACGAGGTCGAGCAGGTCGGTCAGCTCTTCCCTCGGGCGCTTCAGG
>CAZSUX010000209.1:0-5223 GCA_964610135.1 uncultured bacterium
GAGCAGTACCCGAATCCGTACGTCACGCCCGGCCTCTGCTTCAGCTTCCACTACTTCGCCGTGCGCAAGATGCACTTTCTGATGCGGGCCCGGGCGCTGGTTGCCTTCCCGGGCGGGTACGGGACGCTCGACGAGCTGTTCGAGGCCCTTACGCTCGTGCAGACTCGTACAATCAAGCCGCTTCCGATTGTCTTGGTCGACGAAGAATACTGGCGCCAGGCTGTCAACATCGATTTCCTGGTTGCCGAAGGGACGATTGACCCGGAGGACCGGGAGCTCTTCTGGTATGCGGAAACGGCGGAGGAAATATGGGACGGCATCCTCCACTGGTACGACCTCAACGGAATTCCGTTGGAAAGGATGTCCCCATGAAACTGTCATTCCATGGCGCCGATCGTGACGTAACCGGTTCCTGCCACCTGGTGGAGTGCGCCGGCCGCCGCATACTGATTGATTGCGGCATGTACCAGGGTGGACGCGAACTCTCCGAAGACAACAGCGAACCCTTCGGTTTTGACCCGGCGGCTATCGACCTTGTACTCCTGACTCATGCCCACCTCGACCACTGCGGACGACTGCCGCTGCTGGTCAAGCGGGGGTTCCATGGTGAAGTCGTCACGACCGCCGCCTCCCGGGAGTTGATACGCCTGGTCCTGCTCGATTCCGCCCATCTGCACGAAGAGGAGGCACGCTATCGCGCCCGCCATGCCCGGCAGCATGGCGTCGGCGAGGATGCAGCGCTCTACGGGGTACTCGACGCTCTGAACAGCCTTGAGTACTTCGGACGCAGCGCGGTCTACCGGCAGCCGCTGGACTTGTTTCCCGGGATACGTGCAACGTTCCTTGATGCCGGCCATATCCTCGGTTCGGCCGGCGTGCTGCTCGAACTGGAGGAAAAGGGCACGCGTCGCCGGGCGCTCTTCTCCGGGGATATCGGTAACGCCGGGCGGCCGCTGCTGCGTGACCCGGAGTCGGTCGCGGTGGATGTCGTTGTCATGGAAACGACCTACGGTGACCGCCTGCACAAGCCGCTGGCGGCTTCGGTGGAGGAGCTCTACTCCGTAGTGGCCGAAACCCTCGCCCGCGGCGGCAACGTCGTCATTCCGACCTTCGCGCTTGAACGCGCGCAGGAACTGCTCTATTTCCTCCGGGAAGGCCAGGAGCAGAAGCGGGTGCCGGCCTCCATCAAGGTGTTCCTCGATTCACCGATGGCAATCTCGGCGACCGAGGTCTTTCAGCATCACCCTGAGTGCTACAATACGCAACTCAAGAACTTCTTTCAGTCGGGGCGCGATCCCTTCCATCTGCCCGGTCTCAGTTTCACCCGCGAGGTGGCTGATTCCAAGGCGATAAACAACGTCACCAGCGGGTCGGTCATCATGGCCGGGTCCGGGATGTGCACCGGCGGACGCGTGCGCCATCATCTGCGTAACAACCTTGGGCGTAAGGAGGCGAGCGTCCTCTTCGTCGGGTATGCGGCCAATGGTACCCTGGCGAGAATCATCATTGACGGCGCGAAGCAGGTGCGCCTGTTCGGTGATGAGGTCCCGGTCCAGGCGCGAGTCCACACGATCGGGGGGTTTTCCGCCCACGCCGACCAGGCCGAGCTTCTTGCCTGGCACGCCAAAACCAGCGCCGGCACGACCATCCTCGTGCATGGCGAAGAACCGGCGATGAAAGCCTTCGCCGCCAAGATCGCCGGCGCGAAGGTGCTGATGCCGGAGTTGAGCCAGACCATAGATCTCTAGCTCGATTGCACATGGCGAGATGGAACGCGGGATGGCACTTCGTAGACTGACGGAGTCTGCCCGAAGTGGTCGCCGGCGCGTGGAGTGGACGTGGGGCGGATACCGGTAGCTGATTTTCGAGGAACTCATGGAGGTAGCAGTGAAGAAGAATGTCGGGATAGTCGATCGCATAATCCGAGTCGCGCTGGTGGTACCAGCGGCTCTGTTTGGGGTGTTGGGTGTCGTTTCCGGGGTATGGCTCGTGGTACTCGGCGTTGTCGCCGGCGTGATACTCATAACCGGCGTAGTGGGCCACTGCCCGGTCTACCACCTGTTTGGCTGGAAGACCAGACACGCCTGATGTTCCCACCGGTTTGAGGCTGAGTCTGTGGGTACGGCCGCAGCCGATTCGGACTTCAGTCTGGACGCAGGCTGGTTCGTGCGCGGGCGGGCGGGCAATCGAGTCTGACAGGAGGTGACAACGTGCTGATAAAGACCGAAGTAGATGCCGAGCCCCTGCTGGGGAATCAGGCCGTGACCGAGGAGCAGCAGCGGATGGTCGGGAAGGCGTCCGTGCCCGATTTCCTGGACGCAGCCCTTGAATGGCGGCGTCTCTTCGCCGAGATGTGGGGCACGTTCCTGCTGGTTCTGGTCGCTGCCGGCGGCGCCGTGGTCGCGGCAAAGACCGGGATTACCGCCGGTTCGGCCGCGCTGGCCATCGCCCCGGGAATCATGGTCATGGCGATAATCTACACCATGGGCGCGGTGAGCGGCGCGCACCTAAACCCGGCGGTGACCTTGGCGTTCGCGCTGCGGCGGCACTTCCCATGGCGCCGCGTGCCGGGCTACCTCCTTGCCCAATTGCTGGGCGGCGTCCTGGCCGCGCTCTTCCTCCGGGCCATGTTCGGGACCGCCGGCGCGCTGGGCGCGACGCTGCCCGGACCCGGCATCGGTGCCGTGAAGGCCCTCATCATGGAAACACTGCTGACTGCCGGGCTCGTGAACGTCATTCTGGGCACGGCTTCCGGCGCTCGCAACATCGGCACCAACGGTGCAATCGCAGTGGGCGGGTACATCGCCCTGGCGGGCATTCTGGCGGCGCCGGTATGCGGCGCCTCGATGAATCCGGTACGGTCGTTTGCCCCGGACCTGGCCCGGGGCAACCTCGTTACGACTTGGATCTATGCCGTCGGGCCATTCGTCGGTGCGGCGGTCGGCGTCGCCTTCGAGTGGATTCTCAAAGGTCGGCCGACCGTTGCCGGCACGATTGCCGCACAGGGGTTTTTTGACACCAAAGACCCTTCGACTCCAGAGAAGTAGATTCGGCGTTCTGGTGTCCCGCCCGTGGCGGTCCAGTCAGTCCTGCATCACCAGCTTCTGCGTCGCCGTCTGACCGCCGGCGTCGGCCCTCACGAAGTAGACGCCGGGCGCGCCCGGTCTGCAATCGGAATCGGTGCCGTCCCAGACAGCCTCGTAGGACCCGGCCTGTCTTGTCCCCTCGGCCAGCGTCCTTACTGCCCTCCCTGCCGGGTCAAGCACGACCAGCCGTACGGGGCCGGCCTTCGGCAGCACGTACCGCACGACCGTGCGCCCGCGAAAAGGACTGGCGGCAGCGATGCTTGGGCCGACCTGCGTCCCGGTCCGCGACCCCCGATTTTCCTCGACGCCGGCCTCGGCGTCGCGAACCAGCCGGACGTAGTTCTCGATGCGCACGCAGTCGCCCTGCGGACCGCGGCCGAAGACCGAATCGCCGAGCGAGTCGAGACCGAGGTAGTAGTCTCTCGGGTTGCCGCGCTTGGGGTCGGAACGCTGGGCGCCCGCACCGTGCACGTCGAGGAACGAGTAGTACGAGTTTCCGGGCAGCATCATCCAGCCTGAAGCCCGGCCGAACGTCACGTAGACGGCCTGCGTGAAGCGCATGTCAGCCGGACCGTCGCAGTGGGTGGTTGAGGTCCAGCACCAGGGGTAGTCGAGTTCGGCCCGCTCGTTGATGATGGGTGTGATTCCGAAGTACGCGGTGTCGATTGCCGGCCCGCGGTCCGCGGGGTTCCGGGCGCCGGGTGAGCGGGCGTAGTCCACGATGCTCTGGAGCTCCTTGGCGTTGGGCAGGCGCCAGTCGTCGTGTCCGAGCCAGTTCTCGGCGTTGCGCGCCTGCGTCCAGGCCAGGGCTTGCTGCCAGCTCATCGCGGAATCCGAGTTCTGCTTCGACCACGAGAGACCGGTCGCGCTGTCGGTGACGGTGCCGTCGCCGTTGTCGGCGAACACGTTGACGCCGTACTCCGGATTGCCGCGTACGTAGCGGACATAGAGCGGGTTGGGTGAGGGTGGCGGCTGGGGGCGGGTCGTCGGGTAGCCTTTGATTCGTCCGTCGGCGAAGTTGACGCCGAAGACACCACTGTCGCCGGCCATGACCGTACCGATGTACAGCGTTGCCGACCAGTCCTGGCAGTCGATGTAGCGCTCGCCGGCAAGGGTGTCGCCGTAGCGGAACTCGAAGAAAGTCGTATCGATGTAGGGCCGGGCGTCGTAGGCGCTCACGCCGGAGAAGCCGCGGAAGTCGATGAGCGAGTAGAGCTCCTTGATGGTGGGCATCCGCCAGTCGCCGTAGCCGTCGACGCGGCAGGCCGCCGCCCCATTAACAGCGTCGTACCAGCTCATCTTCTCACCCCGCGCCTTCACCCACATCAGGCCGGTGACGAGATCCGAAACCGTGCTGTCGCCGTTGTCACGGTACGACGGCTGGTTTCCTGCAAACTGCGCGTCCTGGCCGTAGAACTGCTCGCCCGGTGCGGGCGGCGCGATAGTGTGGAGAGTGTCATAGCAGCTATCCTGGCCGGTATCGACGATGGGGTAGGTCAGGCCAGATGCCACGGACGCGACCGTGGCCAGAACTAACGCGATGCCAGTTGTCCGGATGTCCATCCTTAGTGCTCCTTTGTCAGGTTTGCTCTTCTAGACACTCCAGAGGGCCGAATCCCTCGGCCAGAGCGGCCAGCAGGGACTCGCGGCCGGTCCAAGGTGCGCTGTTGCCGAAGGCTAGGCGGGCTTTTCCGTACAGGTTGGTTCACAGCGGTGGTGAGGCCGGGAAGTCTCACGCCAGACCCGGGGGGGCTCTGACCTCTGTCGGCGGGAAGCACAACATCTGCGTGCTGAGACAGCCGCGGCACGTTTACCTGCCTTCGCGGGCTGCCTTGGGGCATGCCGCTGGTTTTTCCACGGAGCCTGACTGCGGCTGCCGTCCCGCCGCCCTGCTTTGCTTGCGGCTGCCGACTGGAGTGGCTACAATTGCGGCGATGGGCGCCATTCTCCTTCGAACAGCCATTCTTCTGCTTCCCGTTGCCGCGGCCATAGCAGCCCCCTGGTTTGAGGTCGGTGCGGACCGGGCGAATCGTCCCGAGGTCTCCGTCGGCATTGAGGCCGCCGAGTTGCTGCAGCGGGACTTCGCCAATATCGGCCCCGACAACTGGACCCTGCTGGCGAGTATGCGGTTCTGGCA
>CAZSUX010000210.1:0-5216 GCA_964610135.1 uncultured bacterium
ACCTGTCAGACTTCAGAAATACCTCGCCTCGGCTGGGGTCGGGTCGCGGCGGTATTGCGAGGGATTGATTGCCGCGGGCCGGGTCACGGTCAACGGCCGGGTCGCGCAGGTCGGCCAGTCAGTGGAGCCGGGCGCGGACAAGGTCTGCATGCGGGGCAAGGAAGTGCGTCCCGCCGGCGAGCGGGTCGTCATCATGGTCAACAAGCCGCGCGACGTACTCTCGACTTGCCACAGAGGCAAAGAAGAGGGCTATTTGATTACCGAGATCGTCCAGACCGAGCATCGGCTGTTCCCCGTGGGCAGGTTGGACCGCGATTCGGAGGGCTTGCTGCTGCTGACGAACGACGGTGACTTGGCGCTACGGTTGACCCATCCGCGCTACGAGACCGAGAAGGAGTACGAGGTTGAGCTGGACAGGGCCGCAAACCCGGAACTGGTGGCGGGGTTGAGCAGGGGCATCGTGCTTGAGGACGGACCCGCAAAGCCGGCGCGGGTAGAGCGGGTCGGCGCGCTGAAGCTGCGGCTGGTCCTGACCGAAGGGCGGAAGCGCGAGGTGCGCCGGATGCTCGCGGCGCTCGGACATTCGGCGGTGCGGCTGGTGCGGGTGCGGATTGGCGGGCTGCGGATGGAAGGCCTGAAGACGGGCGAGTGGCGCCGGCTCACCGATGCGGAAGTGAAGCAGAAGCTCGGGTATGTTCCAAGCGAAGTCAGAAGTCAGAATGCGGAAGTCAGAGATCAGAACTCGGAAGCGAAGAAGACGTGATGAGTAAACGGGCGCCGGGTTTGCTGTGTCTGTTGTGGCTTGCGGTTTGTGCATGGGCTCAGCAGCCAGTACGAGAGCCGGTTGTGGTCGAACCGCCGGTGAGGATCGGGCTCGCGCTTTCCGGCGGGGCGGCACTCGGGTTTGCCCACATCGGCGTGATCAAGGTGCTGGAGCGCGAGGATATCCCGGTCGTCGCAATCTCGGGCAACAGCGCGGGTTCGATGGTGGGAGGCTTGTACGCGGCCGGGTACAGCGCGGCCGAGATCGAGAGCATCGCCCTGGATGCGGACTGGAGCGTGCTGTTCAGCTCGAGCGTGCCGTTCGGCGCGCAGTATCTGCCCGAACGCCAGCAGGCACAGCGCTACATCATCCAGCTTCGGCACAAGGACCTGTTCCCGTCGCTGCCCAGTGGTCTCGTGCCGCTACAGAACGTTGAGTTCCTGTTCATGCGGCTGCTGTCCGATATGGAGTACAACACGGGCTACGACTTCGACAGCCTTCCGATTCCATATCGGGCAGTCGCGGTGGACCTGAAATCGGGAGAATTGCACGTGCTGCGTCGGGGCAGGCTCGAGCAGGCAATCCGCGCCAGCATAGCGATTCCAGGTGTATTCGCACCCGAGAAGCTCGACGGCATGGAGCTGGTCGACGGCGGAGTGCAGCAGTACCTGCCGGTCGACCCGCTCGACAGCATGGGTCTGAATCTCGACCTGAAGATCGCCGTGCTGACGATGAAGCACAACCCCGAGACCGGCGTTTCCCTCATTGACATCACTTCGCGGAGCATGGACCTGGTGAGCCCGGATGACCTGAGGAGACAGAAGGGCCTTGCCGATGTGCTGATTGAGCCGAACGTGGACCCATTCACTCATTCGGATTTTGCCAAAGCCAGAGGTTTGATTGCGGCCGGCGAGTCAGCCGCCGAGGCCGCGCTGCCACGGATCCGGGAACTCATCGGTACCCGCACACCGTCTCGATACCGGCGTCCGGTTGTGTGGAAGCCGCGTTCGGTCGTCCGTTCAGTCCGTTTTGAGGGGTTGACCGTTACGCGCGAGGCAACGGTGCGAAGAGAAGTCACGACGCGACCTATGACGTACCTGGTCTTTAGTCGGCTGGTGGGCGACATGGTCCGGCTGTTCCACACCGGGCTGTTCGAAGACGTGAACTACCGGCTGGAAAACGTACGGAAGGACTCCGTGGACGTGGTCATTGAGGTGCAGGAGCGTGCCTACGGTTTCTATTCGCTCGGTATCAGATACGACAACGCCGACGACGTGGTGCTCGGGCTGGAAGTCGGGCAGGGCAACCTCTGGGGTTCGGGTGCAGGCGTCCGCGCGGCATTCGACCTCGGCAATCCGAATGAGGCGCGGTTGGGGCTGACCGGGACAAGGCTGTTCCAGCTCCCGTTCGGATACCGGTTGGATGCGTTCTTGGGCTCGGTGGAAAGGTCCTACTACGAACAGGGCAAGTGGCGGGGAGACTACACGGTCGGGTATTACGGCGGCGTAGCCGAGGCCGGGTACATCCTCGGTCGGGATGCCTTCTTCAACTTCGGGCTGAACAGCTACCGGGCTTCGTACCGCGTGCCTCTGGGGTTTCCGAAGGACTTGCTGCCAGCCGAATGGGTCATCGGCCCCAGCTTCCGGCTCGAGGTCAATACATTCCGCGACGTTGATTTCCCGACCGCGGGCACGGCTTCGCGGCTCGACGTGCTTTCCTCGGTTACGGCGTTGAGGGGGACCCATCAGTTTCTGAGACTCGGCTACTCGGCCGAGCGGGTGATGCCGGTTGCGCCGTGGCTGCTCCTGAGACCGGGGCTGGACGCGGGCGTGTCCTTTGGAGAGCCGGCGTGGGCCGAGCAGTTCCGTACCGGCGGAGCCGGGTTTGTCGGGTTCGCGCCGGAGGAGTTCACTTCAGCACAGCGGGCGGTGCTGAGGTTCGGTGTCGACTTCCGGCTGTTCCGATTGTTCCGCCAGGCGAACTACCCATTCTACTTGCAGGTGCTGGCGAACGTCGGGACGTTCGAACCGTGGGGCAGCCTGCTATCGAATTCGGATCTGCCTTCGCTGCTCCATTGGGGCGTGGGCACCGGCGTGCGGACCAACACGCCGATAGGTCCGGTTCAACTGACCTTGGGTGTCGGTGACTTCGGCGGGAAGCTGCCGATGCAGCCGGTCAAGGTGGCGGTTTTCTTCTCAGTCGGGCGCGAGTTCCGCTACACGCGGTAGCACGCGTCTGACCTAGCGATTCTCTCCTGGACAGGCGCGAACGCATAGGCCACAGATATACTGGTTCACGTAGCGTTTGCCCTGGAACTCCTTGAGCATGGCGAAGCAGTCGTGATGCTTGAACTCGGCCGGGGTTTCACCGATTGCCTTGGCCGGGCACACGGAAACGCAGGCGCGGCAAGTGCCGCAACCACGTTCGAGCGGACGGTCCGGCTCCAGTTCGAGATCGGTGAGGACAGTGACAAGCCGCACCTGGGCGCCGTGCTGCGGGGTGACGAGGAGGTTGTTTCTACCGAGCCAACCGAGGCCAGCCCCAACCGCGATGCGCTTGTGTGAGAGATGGCCGCGCTGGTTCTGCCAGTCGACAAGTTGAGACGCAGCCACGGGTAACGCTTGTGCGCCGAGGTTCTGAATGGCGCTGGAGAGGTCGAGGGCAAGGCGGTCGAGCGCGAAGTTGACCTGCCGGTAGTGGTGTTCGTACAACTGGTTCGGATGGTCCTCCAGCGTGCCGAGCACGGCCGGGGACAGGTGCAAGGCCACGCTGACGGCAAACGGCAGGTTGCGAATTGTCTGCGTCGGCAGCAGGAAATCGTCGGTGTGGATGTCGGAAAGGCGGCAGACGCCGAAGCCGACAGCACCGCGTGAGCGGCCGAGTTCCTCAAGCGCGGTCCGGTTGTCATGTGCGCTCATCGTTTTCCTTTCAGATACGCAAGTATGGCGAATACCGCGGCAGGCGTGATGCCGGGCATGCGCTGGGCCATGCCCACTGACGCGGGCCGGTTGTGGAGCAGTTTCTCGCGGACTTCGTTGGATAGGCCGGGTACTCGGTTGAAGTCGAGCCGTTCAGAAATCGCGATGGACTCGAGCTCTTCGAACTGGCCGAGCTGGCGCTTCATCCGTTCGATGTAGCCTTCGTACTTCACTTCGAGCTCCACGAGTTCCTGAACGCGCGTGGGAAAAACGGGGACAGTCCCCCGGAGCGCCTGCGTCCGACTCGGCGCGGTACAGTCCCCATTTTTCTCGGCCATGTACATCAGGTCGGTCCACGTCACCTCGGGCCTGCGCAATAGCTCGATTGCCGGTACGGACTCGGCAATCGGAGTGGTGCCGAGTGTCTTCAGTCGACGGTTGACTCTTGGCGATGCCTTGATGCGGGCGGAGTTGAGCCAGGCCGTCGCTTGTTCGCAATGGTGCTGTTTTTCCTGAATGCGGCTGAACTGGCGGTTGGTGAGCAGGCCGAGTTCGTGGGCGCGGGGGCCCAGACGCAGGTCAGCGTTGTCCTCGCGCAGGAGCAGACGATACTCGACCCGGGCCGTGAACATCCGGTACGGTTCGTCAGTGCCCTTGGTGACAAGGTCATCAATCATCACGCCGATGTACGAGTCGGCGCGGGTCAGCTCCAGCGCGGGTTTCTCCTGCACGCGGAGCGCGGCGTTGGCTCCGGCCACCAGCCCCTGGGTCGCGGCTTCTTCGTAGCCGGTCGTGCCGTTTATCTGCCCCGCGAAGTACAGGTTGCGGATAGGGCGGGTTTCGAGCGTGGGGGAGAGCTGGGTCGGGTCAGAGTAGTCGTGCTCGATTGCGTAGCCCGGCCTGAGCATCCGGCAATCCTCAAGACCCCTGATGGACTGCAGCATCCGGAGCTGGAGATGAACCGGCAGGCTGGTCGAGATGCCGTTTGGATAGCATTCGACCGTGTCCGTGCCCTCGGGCTCGATGAAGATGTGGTGGCGGTCGCGCTCCGAGAACTTCACGACCTTGTCTTCGATGGACGGGCAATAGCGCACGCCGTGGCCTTTGATGACGCCTGAATAGAGCGGCGACTGCTTAAGGCCGGCACGGACGATGTGGTGAGTCGTCTTGTTGGTGTAGGTGACGTAGCAGCTCGCGAGGTTCCGTGGCGGTTCGTCGGTCCAGTCCGAGAACGGCACCGGTGGCTCATCTCCGTCCTGCTGTTGCATCGCCTTCAGGTCCAGCGACCGCATGTCCAGCCGCGCCGGCGTCCCGGTCTTGAACCGGCCGATGCGGAAGCCGAGTTCGCGCAGGTTCGCGCTGAGCTTCTGAGCCGGAGCCTCGCCGAGGCGTCCGGCCGGGAAGCTCACCGGACCGATGTGGACGAGGCCGTTCAGGAACGTGCCCGGTGCGAGCACGACCGTCTTGGCCCGCAGTCTCTCGCCGAGTTCGGTCTCGATGCCGACGGCAGTCTTGCCGCGCACCAGCACGCGCGC
>CAZSUX010000211.1:0-5194 GCA_964610135.1 uncultured bacterium
CCAAATCCCAAGTCGTCCCGCTGTTCGTGGTTCTGAGTGCGACGCCGTGCCCACCGACGACGTAGCCAATCAGCGTATCACCAGTCAGCGTATCGCGAGGAAAGCAGACGCCGAACAGGTCTTCGCCAGTCTGCCCGTCCTGGGCTTTCCAGGAGTACGAGCGCGGCTGTCCTCCGGCGTACGCTGTGCTATCGATGGTCTGATACCCGACCTCTGTGAACAACACCGGTTTCCCGGTCTGCCGGTACAGTGCCTCAAGCTGCGGAAGCCGCACATACTCCCAACCCTTCTGATAGTTCCAACGCAGGGCCCACGTGTCGGGCGTCTGGTATACCCATGTATCACGCCAAGCGTAGATCGTGTCGGAGTGATACGCCGTGTCCGGGACCAAGTCGAAGTACGCGTCCACGCCCACGAAGTCCAAGTCTTCCCACAAGCCGGACTGTATCTGATTGCTGATGCCCAATTGGGCATAGGTGACTGGGCCGGAGTAGACGTCCCTCACTGCCGCGATGATGTCGTCCCGCCAGTATTCGAGGTCCTCCGGGTCATTTGCCGTCATGTCCAGTTCGCACCCGACGCAGAACATCTCGCAATTCATCAGTTCTGCCATTCGCGCATATCTGACAATGAAGTCGTGGTAATCATCGAACCACTCATCGCGTTTGACCTGAGGATCGTGGTTGCCACGAAATGCGCCGCTCGTGCAGTCCACGTGCGGCTTGAGCATGACCCTCAGTCCCCGCTCTCGCGCCCAGTCAGCTATCTGTACGAGCGATGTAGAGCAGGGCGATGCAGGCGCAACCTGCGCTGTGTCGAACACCTGTGTGCTATGGTAGGAGTCGCTGATGCTATCCATCCATCCCTGCGGCATTATCGTCACCCACTCGGCCCCGGTCGCGCACATATTGGCAAGCGATGCCTCCGCGCTCGGGTCCTGATAGGAAGTACTGCTATCGAAACTGGGCGAAAGTGATATGCTGCGTTGAGTGGCGATGGCTGCAGACCAGCGCCTGAGCACCTCCTGCGCCGGTTTCCCCTTGGGGCTGTAGCTCAGATCCCCGGGTCCGCCCTGACTTGTGTCCGTGGTCCACTCGTGCCAGAACCAGCCGGCAAACCAGGGCTTGCCCAACAGCGAGTGCAACGCTGCTATGTAGCAGTTCCGCTGCTCGGTCGAGTCGAAAGTGCCGGAGACCGTGTCGTTCCACGGCTCGCGAGAACAACCCTCGACGCTGCGATACCCTATCTCAGTGAAGATAACGGGCTTAAGGGTATCGGCAAGTGTGACGCGCAGAGATTCGATGCCAGGTATGCACCCGTTATCCCAGTACCATGACAGGTTGCCGATCGGCCATGAAGGCGGACCGGGGTCAGGCACGGCGTCGTTCCACAGCGGAAAGTAAGCGTTGATGCCCACGAGGTCTAGCGAATCCCAAAAAGGAATGTCCCGGTATGTCCGCCAGTCGGCTGCGTAGGTTACTGGCCCCAGATATTCGCCTTTCACCCAGTTGATGATGTTGATCCACCGGACCCGCTCCGAGTCCGACTCGGTGGTCCGGTCAAGTTCCGAGCCCACGCAGAACATCTCGCACTCCTCTTCCTGAGCGATCCGCGCATACCGCCGGATGAAGAACCAGTAGGACTGGAACCATGAGGTGCTGGGCGGGTTGTGATGGCCCTGCCAGACTCCGCTCAAGCAGTGCACCTCCGGCTTCATGAAGACCTTCAGGTCGAGCTGTTTGGCCCAACGGACCGCCTGCCTTACCTCGTCATCTGACGGCGACTGGTCGTCCATCCAGAAGACGTTGGGGGCGCCCGTGTCGCTCATCCAGTAGACCGGCACAATCGCAACCCATTTCGCGCCCGCTGCCTGTGCCAGCTTGAGCGACTGGTAGGCTTCGCTGGAGTTGTACGGTTTCAGCGAGGATGCCCGGGTGAATTCGATGCCCTTCATCATCTGGTCTGGTCCGGCCACCTGTGCCAGCGAGATACCCGTAGCCAACAGCAGAAAGACCGCTGCGGCTACTGACGTCCTTTCCTTGTATTTCACTGCCTCCTCCCTACAGAGTCTGTCGTCTACGGACTATTCGGTCTTCACGACCTTTGTCCGAATTCTCACCTTCCCGGCCTCAAGAACGACCATGTACACCCCAGCAGGAACCCGCGACCCCTTGTCACCGGCGCCGTCCCACATCACTGAATGCCGGCCGGCGGTCAGTGGCCCACGTTGAAGTACCTTGACCACGTTCCCTGACACATCAACAACTTGCAGCGTCACAGAGTGCCCTGTGGGCAACGTGAACCTGACTGCCGTCTGTGCCCGGAACGGATTGGGAACTGCACCGAGGGCAGAGGGCTCAACAGTAGGCACTCTGCGCTCAAAGATACCACCGCCCTGTGAATACTTGATCGCCACGATGTCATCGTCCAATCCGAAACCATTGCTGGAAGCTACGGCAACACAAACGTTGCCAACGCTGTCGACGGCGACTACACTGCCTCCGTCAGACCAGTTGCCCGGTCCGTTGTACAGAGCGCACCAGAGAGACTCGCCGCCTGGGCTGTACTTGATGGTCGCGCAATCCGCTCCGACATTGTGCGCGACCCAAACGCTCCCGGTCACGTATGCGCTACCTTCATCGTCAACGGCGACCGCGTGCGCGTTGTCAGCCCCATTGCCCGGACCATCGTAGCGCCTGACCCACAATTCGCTCCCATCGATGTCATACTTGACTGTGGCGTAGTCCCTGTTCGTGGTCTGCCCCTGACTGCTCCCAGTGACATAGATACGGCCATTGTCATCGAGCGCCAAGGCAACCGCCTTGTCGGTACCATTGCCCGGCCCGTCATACCTCCGCGTCCAGAGCGTTTCACCTGCTGAGTCGTACTTGATGGTCAGGTAGTCGTAGTCTGTCGTTGTGCCTATGTACTTGCCGATGGCGACTGCATTACCATCCTTGTCGAGCATGACGTTGTCAAGCCACGACTCCCTCGCGGAATCTGCGAAAACTGCAGTCCATAGCCTATTCCCCAAGCTGTCAGTTCTGAACATGACGCAATTCTCCCGTGGTGAGTTGTCAAGATAGGAACCGGCAACATAAGTACCGCCCCGGGTATCGCAAGCGATAGCATCGCCGCCATTGACGTGGCCGTCCACGTCGTAGTATCGAGCCCACGCCGTGTCACCACTTGGTCGGTACTTGACCAGGAGAGCGTCCCACGACGCTTGGCGCAGACTTCCACCCAGCATCAGACTACCGCCGACGTCAAACGCCAGGTCCCCCATGTCGACGCTGTCTTGAGGACCGTAGGGCACTGCCCACAGTACCTGCCCGGAGGGGCTGTACTTCTCCGTAGCCAGCCTGCCGTTGCCGTTTCCGCTAACATAGATGTTACCAGACGCATCTATCTGCAAGCTGACCGGCTTGCCTCCACCGTAGCTGCGGCGGTTCGCCCAGAGCGAATCACCGGTTGAGCTGTACTTGATGGTGACCCAATCGTAGGTTGAGTCTGCGCCCTGACTCGCACCGGTGACGATGACGTTGCCTTGGCTGTCAACGGCCAGTCCGATGGCGTAGTCAGAAAGGTGCGCCGGCCCGTCATACCGCCGCACCCAGGCCGTATCCACGCCGGCGAGCAGCGCCGCGGGGGCGAGGATAAGCATCAGGGCCAGCAGCCCCAACCGGTTAGTCATTTTGACCGTGTTTGCCATGGCGACAGCTTAGGATTCCATCGGCCTGAAGTCAACCTGTTGTCCGTTCTTGTCAATTGCGCTGTTCCCAGCCGCCGCCGTCGTGTCGAAGACGACCACCGAATCATCGAAGTCTGGATACGGCGGACTCAACTTGCCGGGCGCATCCAGGTATTGAACATAGAAGCGGTACTTGCCCGGCCCGTGCAGGAACCGCCACGTGGTGTCTTCCACGAATCGGAACCAAGCAGTAGTGTCTGCGGCCAGCAGTGAATCGCCCGGTCCGCAGTACTCCTGCAGCAGCCGGGCTGAGTCGGCCGAACCACCCTCTTCCCAGTTGTGGGACTCAAGCTTCATGAGTACCAGCGGCACGTTGACCTTGGCGTTCGCCGGTACGACCAGGTCAAGACTGCCGGTCGGGTAGTGTCGCGCCATCCAGGCAAACGTGTCATTCGGTTGTAGCCATGGCCGCTTGTACCAGTCCTCAAGCACCTGCTCGGCGGGCTTCTGCTGTGGGCACATGTCCACGATCCACGGCTCGTGCATGCTCCTCTTCGGTGTCGAGTCGGTCCCCCACGCCCACCAGTGGAATCCGTAGAACCACGGCAAGGGGTCGATGTGCATGCCGTCTCCCCACAGCGCCCGAAACGCCGCCTCGTAGCAGTTCTTCTGCTCCTGGAAGTCTATCCGCAGACGACCACCGCCTGAGGTCTTGATTATCGTCCCACTGTCACCGACCGCGAAGCCGACCAGGCTGTCGGGGAAGCAGATGCTGCGCAGACCTTCTTCCGTGACCCATTGCTGGAAACCGCCCTCCATGTCCCAATCTGGGTTGGCCCGGATGGTGTTCCACTGATCACTCGCTATGTATGCGGAAAGGTCACCGTCCTGGCGTCGTGCCGGTACAGCTATCGCCCGCAGCTCATGATGCCGGTTAGGCATGTACTCGCAGACCCAATCACCGCCGCAGTTGTACGTCCGAAGCAATGCCCCGCTGTCGCCGACCGCGTAGCCGCTGTCGGGTGCAAAGAAACAGACTGACCTGATCGTCACCGATGTTCCTGAACTGCACCGGCTCCAGGTCGTGCCGCAGTCAGTGGTCTTCAGGATGATTCCCGAGTCCCCGACCACAAACCCAATACTGTCACTCGGGAAGTGCACCGACCGCAGAGTCGCGACCGTGCCGGAGCTGTCGAGAGACCAACTGACCCCGGCATTGGTGGTCTTGAATATCGAGCCGGACTCGCCTACCGCGAACGCGGTCGCCTTGCTCAGGCAGTAGACTGCATTCAGGTCACGCACATACCCGGACGGCGGCGGCTGGCCTTCGGCCCAGGTGTCTCCGCCGAACGCAAACCTCACGATGGTGCCGGAATCGCCCACGGCGAGTCCGGTGTCCCTGCAAGGGAAGTGGACCGACCTGAGAGTCCGCTGTGTGCCGGTCGCGACCAAATCCCAAGTCGTCCCGCTGTTCGTGGTTCTGAGTGCGACGCCGTGCCCACC
>CAZSUX010000212.1:0-5170 GCA_964610135.1 uncultured bacterium
TTGATGGACGAGCCCTGCTCCGCGCTCGACCCGATCGCCACGCTCCACATCGAAGACCTGATGCGGAGCCTGAAGGACCGCTACTCGATTGTCATCGTGACGCACAACATGCAGCAGGCGGCTCGAGTCTCCGACTACACCGGCTTCATGCTATTGGGTGTCATGAAGGAATTCGGCACGACCAAGCAGATCTTCACCAACCCCAAAGAACCCGACACCGAAAACTACATCTCCGGCCGGTTCGGCTAGCGCCCGACCGCACCGGCCTCGGCTGCGCGCTCCGGCCGGGCGGTCGCGCGCCGTCTTCGCCCCCGGCGTTCGAGCAGCGACACAAAGGCCTCGAGCCGCGTGACCATCCCGGCTTCGCTCGTCTGCTCGTCGAGCGCGAGGCTGAGAAGCGGGATACCGAGTTCCGTGCCCGCTCGCTCGAGCACCGGCAGCACCGATGTACTCGGCATGCAGGCAAACGGGTGCAGGTGGATGACGCCGTCAAAGCCATCGCGTGCCGAAATCACCAACCAACCCAGCGCACTCTGGTCCTCTCCGCCCAGACACATCCGCCACCACGGCGCGCTCGCCTGCTCCAGCCGGCGGACGGTCCCCCTTCCCAGCCGGGAGCTGTGAAAACCCAGCCACTCGTGTGCGGTTTCGAAGGGGTGGACCTCGACACCCATGTCACCCAGCCGGCGGACGATGTCGAAGTTGATGAACGGCTCGAGCACGCAGTAGCTCTCGCCGACCAGGCGTATCCGCAGCGGCCGGCGCGAGTCCTCGACGGTGATGGCGGCCAGCTCGCGGTCGGTCCGAGCGCGGAGCGCGCGCACCGCGCGGACGCTGGACGCGTCAACGATATCCCGCCGCAGCCGGTCGACTATCGCTCCGACGCGACGCGGCTCGGCCACGCGCGGACGCATCCAGCGCTCGCGCGCCGCCGCGCTGTCCACTGCCGCCGATTTGTACCAGCCCATCCGGACCGCGCGGGCCGCGCGCACCGCCATCCGTGCGTAGCTGCCGTCTGACAGGGCGAGTACCTCGCGCACGAGCTGTGGCAGCCGGGCGCCGTGCAGCTCGAACCGGCGGAACGAGTAGCCCAAGTCGCGGAGTATGGCCGACTGCAACAGCCCGTAGTAGCCAAACCGGCAGGACCAGTAACCTGACGAGTAAGCGAGCGTGTCGGCTCCGAGCTCGAGGTTACGCGCCATCACGCCCAGCGTCGCCTTGAACGGTATGCACATCCCTTCCGGCGACAGCCGAGCCCCGGTCGCCAGTATCCGCGCATCAAGCCGGGGCGGCTTCACGACCTCCGCGCCGAGCCCGCTCATCACCGCCGCCAGCGGCACCTGCAGGTCGCCCATGTACGGGAATCCGACCTTCATCGCCGCTTCATCCTCAGCACGTCGAGGAACGCCTCGAGGCGGGAGTCCAGTCCCGCCTCGCCGGTGTGTTCATCCAGAACGAGCATCAGCATCGGCAGTGCCGGCCGCTCCCTCAACACCATCCGCCGCGCCAGCTCGCACGTGACCACGCCCGTGCCGCAGGCGAAGCTCGTCGCCAACACGATGCCGTCGACCGCGCCCTGTTCGAGCATCCGTGTGACGCCCGCCAGCAGCTCGATTTCGAGGTACCAGTTGAGCTCGGTTGCGGCATAGGCTTCGCGCAGTATGTGGAGCGCGGGCGGAACCGGCAGCACCACCGACGCACCCAGTCCCTGCAGCCGCTCCAGCAGCCCGGCCGACAGCAGCCGATCGAACAGCAGGTAGCTGTGCCCCACAAGCCCGATGCGCGGGCGTTTCTTCTGCTCACGGAGCACCGGCTCGCCGTTGAACCCGGGATGGACGCTGACTCCGGTGTCGTACTCAGCGGCGCGGTCCAGCGCGGCCAGGGCGCTGCGCACGCGGTCGCGCCCGGCGCCCAGCTCTCGGGCAAGCTGCCTGTAGGCCGCCCGCTCCGACCACTTGCGCTCGTCAAGGAACAGCTCGCACGCATCGATGCCTGGCATCAGCGCGCGCACCATGTCCGGGAACCCAAGGTACTTGGGACAGCCGAAATAGAAACGCCGCCCGACGCTGCGGCTGACAAAACGGGGCAGCAGCACTTTGAGCCCGGCCTCGGCCATCTCTTTCACCTGGCCGATTGCCGCCTTCATCGGCAGGCAAAGCTCGGGCGGCGAGACGCGGATGCCGGTGTCGAGTGTCGCCTTGGTCGTGGCCGGAGCGAGCACGGGCTCAAACCCCAGGGCTTCGAGGAAGACTCGCCACTCATCCCAGAACCTGAAGGCGAGCACCGCACGGTACACGCCCACCGCGCCGAACAATGCCACGCGCTGACACCGACCTGCCGAAGTCAAACTCACTCGCGCCCCCCGACACCGTCCGACTTCCGCACCAAGCCCATGCTCGTCAGTCCTTCCCCGGTGTTCGGAAGGCAAACCGCGACGGTTGGTATCAGAACGGCTTTCACAGCTACTCCTTCATTCATTGCGGACATCACACATCAGACGCCACTGCATCTCCCGTGCCAAAGAATGACGCTTCGTAGCTACGTGACTTACGAACAACCGACCGCGTCATTCTGTCACTTTGCGGTGACACCAAGTCACCGTACGGACACACTTCGATGCTACCGTCCGCGAGCCGCTGTAGTCAATGTCGAATGTGCAGAGCAGTCCGTCAGCAGGGCCTTCCGGCGCTGACGGCCGCGGACCTCACTTGGATTGTGAGTCTGGAATTCGGAACAACTTGGGAACTCTTGTAGCCCCCGCAGTTTGGACGGCGTCTGACGGAACATGGATCCGACCGCGGGTTTCAGGCGCGTCGAGAGTATTCTGTTCAGGGTATCCGTTGCAGGCATCCGGCAGCTCACAGCGCCTCCACTTCACTGCTGCGTCCGGTCCGCCCCCTTGGGCGGACCGAACGACCAAGCAAATCTTCACCAACCCCAAAGAACCCGACACCGAAAACTACATCTCCGGCCGGTTCGGGTAGTCAAACGGGGACTGTCCCCGCACGGGGGCTGTCCCCAGTATCCGGCGGAACGTCCGGGCCGGCTACCAGCGGAACACGATGACTGAGCGGGAACGGACGTTCAGTATTCGCGGCTGAAGCGTCAGCGCGATGTGGCGGCCGGGCAGATCGAATTCTCCAACCAGCCCCAGTTCCTCGACCACCTTCCGGCAGAACCGAATTGCATCTTCGGGACGGCGGGGAAGGTCTGCGCCACCCGGTTCGACCAGCACCGGGCATACGGTGTACAGCAGCCGCAGCAGGCGTGCGGTCTCGACATTCGGCGTCAGCGCCAGAATCGGCATCTTCGGCCGGAACCGTGAAATCATGGTGGCGCTGATTCCGGTTGTGGCGTAGGACATGATGAACGGCGAGTTGGCGACCTCGGCCAGTTCGCAGATCGGGTAGCCGAGCACGTTGATAATCCGGTCGAACGGCTCCTTGCTGTAGTTGCCATCGAACTTCTCAAGGTAGCGCCGGCGGTTGATGGGAACGCTGGCGGCGATGACTCGGGCCATCACCTGGACCGATTCAAGCGGGAAGTCGCCGGCCGCCGTCTCGCCGGAGAGCATCAGCGCGTCCGCACCTTCCTCGATGGCCGTGGCAATGTCCTGCGGCTCGGAGCGGCGCGGTCGCGGCCGGTGCATCATCGACTCCAGCAACTGGGTCGCCACGATGACCGGTTTGCCCGCCACGTTGGCCTTATCGATGAGACCTTTCTGTACCTTCGGTATCTCGTCGTACGCGACCATGTTGCCGAGGTCGCCGCGCGCTACCATCAGTCCGAACACGGGGTCCCGGGCGAGTATTTCATCCACGCGCTCATAGCCGAGACGTGACTCAATCTTCGCGATTATCGGCCGCGGTCCGCGCGGATTCTCCTTCATCATGTCACAGAGGTCGTCGACATCGCTTGCCCCCTGCACGAACGACTGGGCAACCAAGTCGACGTCGAACCCGTGGCGCAGGGCTTCCCAGTCTTCGGCAACGTCCTTGGGCCCGGCCGCGAGCCGGCCGCCCGGCACGTCGGGCAGGTCGACGCCCTTGCCGAGCGCCAACTTCCCCTTGTGCTGCGCCACGCATGTGACCGTTGCCGGCGCGGCCTTGCTCTCCACTTGAAGGAAAACGTCACTGTCACCGACGACGACGGTGTCGCCGCTGTTCACCTCAGCCAGGAAGTTCTTAGGATAGAGGACGTAGAGACGGACTCTGACCCCGGGCGTCATTGGCTGCGAGGACGCTGTGGTCGACAGCTCGACCCGATCCCCGCGGGCCACCTCAACGTCAGCCATTGAGACCGGCTTGCGACCGCTGGCCACGAAGAGTCGGCGCACGCGGATCTTCGGCCCCTGCAAGTCCATGATGATGGGAATCGGCCGCCGCTTGTGCCGCTCGATCGCCCGGATCGCGGCAATCAGCCGGTCGACGCGTGCGAATTCGGCCCTCTTGACGTGGGAGAAGTTAATGCGTACTGCAGCCATGCCGTTATCCACGAGCGCAGCCAGATCGGTATGCGCGCGGGGGTCGGAGTACTTCCCATCGCGGCGCGGCGCCGAAATGGAAACGCTCGGTCCGATCGTACAAATGATGGCAAGCGGGTGGTCGCGCACCGGCCCGTTCATCTTCACGACGCAACGGTCGCGGCCGTGTGCGCAAGCTCTCGAGTACGTAGTCCTGGTCTTGGGCATCATCATCTCCTTTGTCCGGCTGCGGGCTGGTCGTGTCTCAACGCGACCGCGGGCGGGCTGCTCTCCATGGGCTTTCGTTCCAAGGGGCCGTCTGGATTATCGCCCAGCCGCCGGCGGAGTCAACTGCCCCGCGTTCGGCCAGGAAGGCAGAGGAGGGCATCACTCTCCCCTGCCGCTATGCAACTAGGAAGCAGGATGGTGAATCCCACGTGGGAGAAACTGCCTTCGTCTGCTCGGCACTATCCTAATTCCTCCTATGTCAAGCAAGTATGAGCGGCCGGCTAGGATCGTATCATCCCAGAGGGAACGGACTCCGCAGCTCCAAAACCCTCTCGACCAGCCCCGCCATTTAGTCATGCCGATCCGGTCGCGTCGCGCGTACGGGACACCTGGAGTCCACCACGACGCCCCCTGAATCCCCCGGGCTATTCGTCTCCGGTCGGTTCGATAGTGCGGTCTTCGACCACCAGCATGACTGTC
>CAZSUX010000213.1:0-5167 GCA_964610135.1 uncultured bacterium
ATGTCCCCGTCCGGCGGATGTTACGTCTTGGGGTTGAGGGTCCTCTAATACCGATGAAAGGAGTTGTGTCGTAAAGAGCCGCAGCCGCAGGAGTGTCCGGGGACCGTGCGCTGACGCGCGAGCTTCCAGAAGGGCACGTAGTGGTTGGATAGGCATGAGCGCGAGTCTGTGAATGGCGAGGGGGGGACGCCGGCGCGGATGGCCAGAAACGCAGTTCATTCCCGAGTCTCAATATGTAGTGTAGTACACATTCCGCCGGTGGCCTTGAAGCGCCCTAAGTCCCCTAGTCCCAAGACCCTAGCCCCTGTCAACCCGGAATACCCTCCTATGCCCCCCAGGTAGCTTGGACACGGCCAGGTTCAGGTAGAGGTAGAGGTTGAGAACAGGCCACTTCGCGCGGGACGACGCGGGGAACATGAAGCGGAACAAGACCGGAGGCGATGAGCGGAACGAGTTCGGCAACAACTTGTGGTACTGCGCCGGACACAGGTCGAGGTCAAGGCTGAGGTCCAGGTTGAAATGGAGCGAACGACGCAGTTGCCGGCGCAAGCGAGTACACAGCCGAAGATACTTCTACCGGTACTTTCTGACGAACGATGAGAGGTACTTCGAGAGACACAAGGTCGCGCCCCTTGTCTCTCCCGCGGGAGTCGGACTGCGCGGCAGACTGCGGCGCCCGTTGCTCTGCCGATAGCTCGGTGAGTTGCTTCCGGAGTAGCTCTCCAAGTTGCTCTGTCCATCGCTTGCTCGGTTGCAGGAAGTAGATACCCTGAACCAGGCGCTGGTCGGCAAGCCTATTTCAGCCCGTGGGTGAGCGAGATGTTGGCCTTGCCGTCCTTTTCGTAGACCAGCAGCTTGATTGTCTCGGTCCTGTCCGGTTTCATCCACTCGAGCACCCCGACCTTGCTGCCATCCGGGTCTTTGGTCCATCCAGCTTTCTCGACTGACGTCCCGTACCATTCTTCGATCTGGGCGCGCGGATCGGCGGACACGAGAGTCCAACTCGTGCCTTTGCTATCTTCGGTGTTGAGTTCCACGCGCTCGGTGGCGATCGCGCCCGGGTAGCGGAGGAACTCCGGCAGTGCCGATATGTCTACAACCGCAGCCGCCGGTTTCGCGACTGGTTTCTCTTCGGCCTTGCCGCAACCCGTGCTGAACACGGCGGCGGCAAGGGCCGCGAGCAGTGCGAACAGTGACTTCTTCATCTTGCCTCCTATCGAATCGGGCCATGATAATGCAGCGGCCAACGGTACGCAAGCGCGACGCGAAGCGCTCGCGACGTCAGCGGTCGCCGACCTCCGAACCGCGGCTGCGGGCGCGGCGAACCGGCAGCGAGGCTAGGGTAGAATTACGATCCGGCTGACGTTTGACGCATCACGCACAACGCCCGACGCCGCACGCACGAAGTACACGCCCGACGCCAGTTTGCTCACATCATTCGCACCGGCGTGAAGCTCGGCGATCTTCCGCCCGGCCGCGTCGAGGAGTTCCGCCCTGTATCCTGTGTTCTGTCTGCTGTTTACTCCCAGATTCAGCACGCCACGGATGATGGTCGGGCCGGCGTTCATCGGCCCGCGGTCATCGTTCATCGTTTCCTCGACCCCCGGTTGCTGAACGTACTTGATGGTCACGTAGTCGAAGCCCTGTGAGTTGCTCATGCTGAACCCGGCAACGTAAACGTTGCGTGCCGTGTCGAGCGCGATGCCGACCGGTTCGTCCCAGTCGTCGGCGTAGCCGCTGTAGCGAATCTGCCAGCGCGGCGTGCCGTCCGGGTCGAGGCTGATGGTGTGGAAATCGTACTGGGTCACCGGGTCGAACCCGTAGCCGGTGATGTAGCTGTTCCCGTCAGCGTCCACCGCCAGCGCCGTCGGCCAGTTGCCGTACCCGCTCAGGTCCCAGCGGTGCGTCCAGAGCGAGTCACCCAGCGAGCTGTAACACATCGTCACGTAGTCCGCGAACGTGCCAGCACCGCCCGAGTATCCGGCGACGTAGACCCGGCCGCGGGCGTCGATGCCGACCCCGACAATCTCGTCGTCATCATCGGCCGAGCCGTTGAACCGTCTCGTCCAGAGCGTGTCTCCGTGGCGGCTGTACTTGATGAGGAGGAAATCTCTCGCTGTCCCGTAGCCCTCGGTGTAGCCCCCGACGTACACACCCTGCGCCGGGTCCAGCGCCATACAGGTCGCCTTGTCCTCGTGGTTGCCGCCGGTCCCGGTGTAACGTCGAGTCCAGAGCGTCTCTCCAGCCGGGTTGTACTTGACCGTGCCGATGTCCTGGTTGGTGCCCGTGCCCGGGCTCGACCCGGTCACGTAGATGTTGCCCGCAGTGTCGAGAACGATAGCCTCGGCCTCGTCTCCCTGGTCGGCGGTCCCGTTGTAGTACGCGACCCAGAGTGTCTCGCCTTCGGCACCGTACTTGATGGTCGTGAAGTCCCAGTTCATCGCCGGCCCGAACGCCGCGCCGGTCACGACGCAGCCGCCGCCGGGCGCGATTGCGACTGCGCGCGCCTCGTCGTTCTCAGCCATCGTTCCGCTGTGGTAGGTCGCCCACCGAACCGCTCCATCGGTGTCATGCCGCACCGTCATCCAGTCGTACTTCGACCCCGCAATCCAGGTCTTGCCGGTGACATAGCAGACCCCCGCCTCGTCCACCGCCAGCGCGGCCGGGATGCAGGCGGTGTCGCCCCGGCCGTCGTAGCGGCGAAACCAGCCCGTCGCGCCATCGGCCAGGTAGCGGATCGTGGCGAAGTCCTGGATGGTGTCCTCGTCGAGACTGTGGCCGGTGACGTACACCCCGCCGTGCGCGAACGCCATCGCGGTCGCTACGTCGGTCGAATCGAGGCTGCCGTCGAATCTTCTCACCCAGGCGGTATCGACTTGGGCCAGCACGACCGAAGCGGCCAGGGCCAGACAGACCATCAAGCGTGGGGTCTTCATTTAGCCTCCTCAGTTCTGGACGACAACCTTGCGGACGTACGCCTTGCTCCGGACGCCGTGCTCCGTGACGAAGTAGACGCCGGGTGCGAGAGCGCTCACGTCGTTCGCGCCAGGCGCAAGTTCCATCACCTTCCGTCCTGCCGCATCCAGCAGGACGGCCCTGTGTCCTGTATTCTGTCTACTGCCTACTGCGCCGAGCAGCAGCACGCCGCGGACGATGGTTGGGTCGGCGTTCGGCGTTCGCACCTCCGTGTCCTGCGTTTCCTCGACGCCGATCAGGCAGAGCGAGTCAATCTTGAGCATCCAGGCGTCGAAGCTGGGCGTCGCGTAGGTGTACGAGCAGCCGAAGGCGATGCAGCCGCCGTCTTCGGTCGGTTGGGCGCAGGTGATGTGGTCCCAGTTCTGCTTGGTGATGTCACCCCATGCATCTTGCCACACCAGATTGCCGAGCGAGTCGGTCTGGACGACCCAGCCTTCGCCGTTGAGAGCGTCGTCGGTTCCGCCCATCAGGAAACCGTGGTCCGGCAGCAAGCGCACCGACGCGAAAGTGCCGCCCTGGCCGTGGACCCCGGCAAAAGTCCGAGTCCAGAGTGTGTCACCGTTCGGAGCGAGCCGCACCAGCCAGCCGTCGCGCCGCGTGCCCGGTTCACCGCTGAACGAGTAGGTGTAGCCCGCTAACGCGAACCCGCCGTCCGGCAATCCGATGATGTCGCCGCCGATGTCGTTGTCGGTCCCGCCGTACTGCCGGGTCCAGAGCGTGTCGCCGTGCGAGTCGGTGCGCAGCAGCCAGGCGTCGCGCCGGGTCGAAGTCGGGCTCGTCATTCCGATGACCGCGTACCCTCCGTCGTCACACCGGCAGAGCCGGTACGCGATGTCGTTTTCAGTGATGTAGTAGACATGCTCCCATTTCTTGTTGCCCAGGCTGTCTACCTGAACCAGGTAGAGGTAGGTGCACTGCTGTCAGCCCGACCCGGCCTTGCCGCAGATGGTCCAGCCGCCGTCGCCCGACGGCACGAGGTCATACCCGTAGGCCTTGGGCGACTCGGAGCTGAAGAAGCGCCTGGTCCATACCTCCTCGCCGGCGGAGTCGGTCCTGAGCACGACCAGCAGGGCGGTGTCGTTGCCAACCGTCTTGGACCCAGTGAGCACGAAGCCACCGTCCGGGGTTTCGAGCACGGCTTCGGCGTACTTGGCCCGTTCGTCGTTGTCGTAGAACCGGTGCCAGAGCTCGTTACCGGCGGTGTCGACCTTGATGAGCAGCATTTCCTGACTCATCGACGTATTGCGATACCCAACGTACCCGCAGGCCAGATAATTGCCGTCACTGCAGACGATGCCGTGGTGCAATTCCTCCCGGCTGTGCCACCCACCCTCGTACTGGTAGCTGTTCATCCAGCGCAGCGTGCCGGCCTGCGCCGCAAGGACGAGTGAGGCGAAAAGCGCGAATGTTCTCAAGATGATACCTCCCTAACGTTGAATCACCGTCTTGCGCGTCCCGTGCGTCCCGCAGACGAAATAGACGCCGGTCGCGAGATGTCGTACGTCGTTGGACCCGGTCCGCAACTGCATTACCTTTCGCCCGGCTGCGTCGAGGAGTGCCGCCTTGTGTCCTGTATTCTGTCCACTGCCCACCGCGCCGAGCACTAGCACCCCCCGAACGATCGTCGGGCCGGCAGCGCGGCGCGGGGCCGCGCGCGGGAGCCCTTCCTCAATGCCGACGAGCGTGTCCTTGATGACCGAAACGCTGCCGCTCGCCCAGTTCGCGACGTACACCCGCTTCCGGTCCGGGCTGCCGGTAATCTCAATCGGGCTGGTCTCGACCGGTACGGACAGGAGCAGGGAATCGGTTGCGCCGTCGATGACCGCGACGACACCCGCGCCCCGGCACGCGCAGTAGATCCGGAAGTCATCGGTGCAGTAGAGGTGATAGGGCTGGGACGGGACCGGGATGTTGCGGACCACGGCGTTGGTCGCGCCGTCGACCACGGTTACCGTGTTGCTGCCGGAGTTGGCGCAGTAGACTTTGTTGTCGCGGGTGTTGCAGCAGAGGGAGATGGGGCTCGTGCCCGCCGCCAGGTCGGCGAGGACCGTGTCCGCCGCGGCGTCGATGACTGTGATTGTGTTGTTGCCGAGGTTCGCGGTGTAGAGCTTGTTCGCGGTCGGGTTGTAGCACAGATGGTTCGGCGAATCGCCGGTGCGCGGGCTGCCGGGCAGCACCGAGTCGCCCGCGC
>CAZSUX010000214.1:0-2461 GCA_964610135.1 uncultured bacterium
GTTCGGGGTCCTTGCGGTCCGCCTGGACGACGAAGATGCGCTCGTGGTTGGGGTCGTAGCAGTAGGCGCCGTTGCCGCCGCCGAGATCGTTGACCTTCTGCCACTTGTTGGTCGGGGAATCGTAGAGCCAGACGCCGCGAAAGACGTTCACGCCCTTCTTGAGCTTGCGGCTGTAGAAGTAGACGTTGTCGACATTGTGCCTTGGTGCGGGTCCCTCGACACGACGGAACTCCCACTTGCCGGTTCTGGGGTCCCAGAACCACGGGCTGCCGTAGCCGCCCCAGCGCGGGTCCTGGCCACGATGGCCGGTCATGCCGGCGAAGTATGGCCGATACTTGCCCAACGCCTGCTTCCAGTATAGCGACGCCGGCGCCGGCACCATCGTGAACATCTTCCGGTCCACGTCGTAGGACGGCGTCCAGTAGCCGTGGACGCTGACGGCCACGGGAACCACGTTGCCCTCCTTGTCGCGCTCGGCGCCGAGCTTCTCGTCATACGTCAGCCCCGGATCGTCCAGCGGCGTGCCCGGATAACAGCAGACCCACGCGTTGGCGTTGATGTCGTAGAAATAGAGATCGTCGTTGTAGTACGGCCGACCGCCGCGCACCGAACTGCCACCGTGCAGGCCCTCGCCGTACAGGAAAGCGCCGCGGAGGTCCGGGGCGAAGGCCATCTTGCGGCTCCAGGAACGCCCCTGAGCGCCACCAAACTTCGGATCGGGCGCGGGTTTGCCGAGATTAAGCCATGCGTTATCGCCGAGGGCTTGGATCTTTGCGATCTGCGGGCCGGGCTCGCCGGGGCGGTCGGCCAGCGGGCCGGTAGCCGCCGGCTGAGTCGCGGGCGAATCCCTGGTCGGCTCGGTCTGGGCTGAAGCGGTCGCTATGAGGATAGGCACAGTACAAAAAAGCAGGATAATCGTGTTCATCTTTGTCCTTTCAGTAGCCAAACACCTGGGTGGCCAGGCAGCGGGGGGCCGAGTAGTCGGCGTTGGGCGTGCCGTCGCGGGCAAACTGCGGATGGAGGCAGGCAGCGCGGTCCCAGATGCTGAAGACGCGCCGCTCGGTGCGGACCTTGTCGCCGAGAAGGACCTGCACGCGGAAGTAGACGGCGAAGGTGTCGCTGCGGACGGAGAGGACCTCGCTGTTGAGCGTATAGAGGTGCTGCGCCTCGTCGGCGTCGTCGATCAGTCCGTCGGGGTCGGACCAGCCGTCGATCTTGTAGCCGACGTTGTCGTGGTTGTCCTGCCCGTCGCAGCCGAAGTAGTCAAACCCGACGCTCTTGATCGAGCCGTCGCTGTTGAATTCGGTGCGGGTGCGTTGCAGCAGATCCTGCATGCTGGTGAAGGGCCGCTTGGCGAGGATCTTGTCGGCGAGCCGCTCGGCGAGAGACCTTCCGCCGACGTTGATGTTCGGTACGTTCAGGCACATCAGCACCTCTTTGGGCGCGGTGTTGACGTTGATGCGTCCGACGGAGGAGAAAGTGTTGCCGATCTCGTGGATCCACCCCGGGCGGTAGTCCAGGCCGTTGAAGTAGGACCCGCATCGGCGGTGCTCGTCCACGCGGCCGTCGAGGTTGTTGTCGATGTTGTCGAACGCGGCTCCGGTGACGGTGAAGTGGTCGAAGAGCAGCGCGCCGAGCTTCCGATTCTCCGCCGTGTCGGTGGGGGCGTAGGGATTGTAGCGGAGCTGCATCTCGGCGTCGGCGAGGATGCGTCGCACGTAGGGGTTGTTGATGCCGTGGCTTCCGGGCAGAGAGAGGACGGCGCCGCAGGCGTCGCGCATGGCGTTCTCGATCCGCTCGGTGAAGACCTCGCCCTGGGGGACCTCGCCGCCGTATCGGGGCGGGTTGAAGCGCCAGAGCCGCCCGAGCTCGCCGACGTACTTGAACGCGCGGTTCGGCACGCACGGCAGCGGCGCGCGATCGGCCACCTGGCGGTCCGACGCCATGGCGTTGCGGTGGTTCAGCTTTCCTGCGAACGCCGTCCAGTTCGCGCCACTTTCCAGGTACTGGAACGCCCGCGACTCCCGCCCGCCCGGCCGGTACAGCCGCACGACGGGTCTTGCGACCGGGTGGGCCGCGTCGCTCATCCGCGCTGTCGCCTCGACGAAAGCGTCGCGGATGCCCTTGTTGGCGACATCGTCGTAGCTGTTGAGGATGCGGTCGATCAGCCAGTAGCCGCTGGAATGCCGGTAGACCCCGTTGCGAAGCCACAGGAGCTGTCCGGCGTCGCGGGTGAGGTTCTTGAGCCGGCTGGTATTGACGATCTGACCATTCCGCCAGACCTGCGGCCCGTCGACGAGGCCGGAGCCGTTGTATGCGCTCACCGACGAGTCGGACAGGACGACGGCGGTGCCTCGGGCGGGGATGACCAGCGGCGTGTCGAAGCTGTCGAGGCTGGAGCCCTCCTTGTTGGGGAAGGTCTGGATGTTCGTGCCGTCGGTGGTCATGGCATGGAGGCGGC
>CAZSUX010000214.1:2471-5154 GCA_964610135.1 uncultured bacterium
GGCCGTAATAGTTGCGCTGCCAACTGCCGAGGTTCCGTCGGGCCGGCTCGTAGAGCAGGATGGCGTGGTCATAGGGGTTGTAGAGCTCGACGGCGACGTTCCGGACGGTGGGGGCGAAGGGGGAGCCCTCGAACTCGATGTACATCTCGCTGATCAGCGGCTCGCATTCGAGGCCGAGGATGTCGGTGTTCCATCCGGTCCCCTTGCCGACGGCGTAGTTGCCCTGGTTGAAGGTGATGCCGTGATCGCCGGGATCGATCGCATCGAGGTAGTTGGCCAGGAACCCGCACATGCCGTCGATCTTCTCGGCCTCGGTGGCGTCCTCGGCGATGACTCCCGAGGCGGTGAGGAAATTCTTCAGCGAACAGCCCAGCCAGTTCTCACCGGTCCAGTTCTTGTGCCACTCGTGATAGTCGACGGTGCCTTCCCTGTGGCAGGGCCTGACGTCCGTCCAGAAGAACAACCACTTGTTATTGGGCTCGTTGACGTTGATGTTCTCGTTGGTGTGGAAGCGGCCCTGGCTGTCCTTGTTGTAGAGGTTGTAGTCCAGTTGCCAGGTGTCCGAGTCCCGCCCGGTCAGGAAGACCCCCGGGTTGATCGGCATCCGATGCCAGAACAGCCAACCGTAGTAGTGGTCGTTGATGTCGGCGGACAGGTGCCAGTTCTCGTTGAGCATGAGCCAGTAGCGCTGCTTCTCCCACTCGCTCGTGCCGGCGTGCGGCGGCCAGGGCAGCGGTTGGCGGGTCGGCCACCACTGGCCGTCGGCCCCGATGGCCGTGACGTAGCGACGGACCTTCGCCGCCGAGGCGAACGTCTTCGGCAGCACGCGCTCGAAGACCGCCTTGTACTCCGAACCCTCCGCCGTGTCGTTGGGGAAGCGCAGCTCCAGTTCGCTCTGGATGTCGAAGTACCGGCTGGCCGCCGATTGGCTGAGCGTGAAGTAGGTGTCGATCGCATCCACCGACTCGCCCGAGCCGGTCGCGTCGATCAGCTTCTGCAGGTTGACCTGGCTCAGCGGACCCATCCCTCGCACGTAACCGTCGGCGGCGTCGGGGGTTCCCTGCCCGCTGATCGGATCGCGCGCCCAGTAGCCCCATTCCGGATGGCCGCGGTCGGCGTTCACGTCCCACAGCGTCCGCGCGCCGGGGCGGCGGTGGCAGTTGAGGTTCAACAGGCCGTTGCAGTCCTGGATCAGGTATGCGTAGCGGATCCTGATGTCCCGCGGCAGCTCGGCGGCGTCGCCGGCCGACTGCGGATCGCCCGCCCCGAAGTATCGCCAGCCGCTGCCCTCGTCCACGACCTTGTCCCATGTAACCAGCTCGCCGCAGGGGAAGTTCAGCCACGGATGGTTGGCGTCGACGGCGTCGTACAGTTCGATCGGATCGTCGCCGGCGGTGGACTTGTCGCCGTGGTTCCACATGTCGTCGGTCAGCACGCGCTGCACGTACTCCCGCAGAACGCCGACGAGCATTTCCGCCTGGTTCTCGACGACGAAGCCTTCCGTGCCGATCTGATCGTACCGGCTGGTCACCAGGAACGTCGTCGCGATCAGTGCCATGAAGGAGAGCAGTGCGATCACCAGAACGAGGACGGTGCCCGCGCGGAAGCTCGCAGCGAGGACAGAGGAAGGCTCCCAACGGCTGACCGGTCGCTTCGTTCTGAAGCCGTGAGCGTGCATGTATGTTTCCGTCTTCCTGTTCTTCTTCTTTTCGCCGCGAACGGCGGGCGAGCCGCTGCGAGCTCTAGTGCACGTTCAGATAGAACACCCGTTCGAAGGTGAACGGGACGGCTTGCCCGTCTTCCATGCGGACCAGGACGATGCGCATGCGCAGGGCCTTCGGCCAGGGCCAGGCGTCCACGCCGTAGGGGAAATCGCCCTCCTGCCCGAGCCGCCATACCCAGTAAACCCATGGGCCGAACTCGTCTCTCTCTGAGGTCCAGAGGCAGATGCCCCCGCGGCCCTGTTTGAGCACGAGCGATTCACGAACCGTCGTCGGGGAGTAGTAGTTCCAGCAATACGTCTGCGTGGGCCCCGGACCGCCGAGACAGTTGTAGTCGCTGCCGCTGCCCTTGTTGGTGTTGTTCACGCGACAGCCGTCCTTGGGGTAGAACGCCAGACGCCGCTCTCCGTTGTCGGTGATGTAACGACCGTCGCTCCAGTCCACCTGGAAGCTGGCCACGCCGAACGCCGCGATCCGGTGGTAATCCTCCGGACCGTAGACCCGCGGCCGTTCGTAGCCGTGAAAGCTGCCGTTGGTCGTATTGGAAACCTGATCGAGGTAGCCGTTGTACATGGTGTAGTCGCTCGGCTGCAACTGCTGCTCGCTGTCGATCTGCCCGCGCGTCAGGTCGCCGGCGCCGCAGCGATCGGAGGCGGTGTCGCTGACCGTGCCGTCCTCGTCCGGGCCGTCCCGGCCGACGCGGCAGATCTTCGCGGCATAGCGGAAGGGCTGCAGCTCGTTGGACCAGCCATGCCACCGCGTGCCGAACAGGAACGGGCTGATGGACATGTAGCCGTACTTCTCGGAACCCACCATGGCGTCATCGAAGTAGCGCGTGATGTCGTTGAGGGAGAGATTGTAGTAGTCCGGCCCGCGGTTGTTGTAGGCCTTCTTGGCCGACCCGCTCGATCCGGGCAGATCGGCCAAGTAGTCGCTCCAGGACGAGCTGCTGGATAGGGGAT
>CAZSUX010000215.1:0-2943 GCA_964610135.1 uncultured bacterium
GGTGCGCGTGGAGTCCTGGATGACGCCGTGGACGCGCTTGTAGCGGTGCGCGCTAAGGCTCAATGGCGGCTCGTAGTATCCGGCGAGCGAGAACACGCGACTCTGGAACGAGCCTCCGAACTTGATGGTGTTGCCCACGTAGTCGACTTCGATGGTGTCGGTGGAGGTGTAGCCGCCATTCTCAAGTTCGAACCGCCACTTCTCCCGCGAACCGCCCATGACGTGGCTGAATTCGGCCCCGATGCAGACTTTGTCGAAGAGCGACTTGGCAAGCCCGGCCCGGAGCGTGTAGATCCCGCCTCGGCCGATTACGTGGCGGCGGTATGCGGTATCGGCCAGGGATTCGGACCAAACGTCGAAGTCCTGACTGAACTTCTGGTTGATGCCACCGAACAGGCGCGTGCCGAAGGGCAGCGGCGTTGCGACGTTGAACGCCGCGGGCCGGGCGTCAGGGAGAACGCGGCTGTTTCCGTCCTGAGTGCCCAGGGTTGCTGTTCCGATTGCTGTGACATGGAACGAGGTCTGATTGAGGTCGACGAAGATGCCGGGGTTGAGAGCGGACAGGGCAGAGGGCTCGGCCAGCGCCGCGATGCGCGCCTCGCCGCTCGGCGTGAGTTCTCCAAGGCCGCGGGAGTTGAAGAAGGACTGTGCACGGCAGGGCAAGGCAAAGGCCAAAAGGCAAAGGCCAAAAGCCAAAGCGAACCGACTCCGGACAATCGACAATCGGAAATCGCAAATCGAAAATGCCCTCACTGGAACCTGTCCTCCGGCGGAAGGACGTACTGGATTTCGAGTTTGGGCGCGTTGGGGCCGGTGCGGGGAACTCGGAGCCGGAAGAGCTCCGACCATTCGGGCGAGGCAGTGATGAGCAGGCCGTAGTTGTGCAGAGTATCCGAACGGCTGGTCCAGAGCTGAACCATGGACCGGATGTCGATGGTAACGGCTGTGTCGCTGTCTGCAGGCACCACGTACGTGGCATACGAGCTCGGCAGGGCCTCGTACCTGGCGTTGGCGCCCTTCTGGGTGAAGGACTCGATCAGGCGGGAGGCGCCGAGCACGATCGTCTCGGTGCGGCGGTACTTGGTCTCCGGCTTGAACTTGAGGTCGGCACGGGCAATCGTGGCCTCGGCCGGAATCGAGTCGGTGTTGAAGAACAGCCAGGTGCGGAATGCCATACCGGAACCGACCAGCAGGTCGAACGGCTGCGAATGCGTGGCAACCGTGTCGATCAGGCTGGCATCGGCAATGTCGTTGATGACGCGCTTGGTCTCTTTGCCGTTGTTGGTGTAGGTAACGCGAAGCCGCGGCGCGGTCGCGGTGCTCGCGCCGGAGTAGATGGCGGCGATGCCGGTGTCCTGCGGGAAGATGCCGATGCCGCAGTTGCGGATTCTCGCCCGGCGGGCCGAATCGAACTCGGCGTACCGGAAGTTGAACATGGCGCTGTCGCCGAGTATGGTGCCGGTCGCCAACGTGTCGGGCAGAAAGTCACCACCCGGGGTCAGCCAGTGGTTGAACGAGTCGGCCATCTGCCATGACACGCCGCTCTCCGTCCACTCCGATGAGCACGGGCGGCAGATGAAGCCCATGGTCGCCAGAGTGTCCTGCTGGTGAAGAACGAGCTGGAAGGACGTGATCGAGTCGAGGCTCATCGTGTCCAGTATCGAGAACCGGAGGATGAGCCGCGACAGGTAGGAGGTGTCCCTTCCTAGATAGAGAATGCTCGAGCCCCCGAGCGGGACGTAGCGCGCGTAGCTGGAGGCCGTGTCGGTGAGCAGCGTCGTGTCGGCAGTCCCGGCCACGCGGTCGCGAAGCTGGTCATAGCCGACCGGCAGAGTATTGCAGGCAGAGCAAAGGAGGACTGCCGCCAAGGCACCATGGTACGAAGAGAGCACGGCCCGGACCTTGGTGTCTTTGGGTCCTGGTGGTGAGATTCTGGTTTTCATGAGGCTTGCGCTGTCTGGGCGAAGCGGTGACGGATGTGCTCGACCAGCTTGTCCTCGGCCGCGGTGGCGGCGGAGCGGAGCGCGTTCATGATGGCGCGGGGTGAAGAACGGCCGTGCCCCACCACGACCGTGCCGAGCACACCGAGTAGCAGCGCCCCGCCGTGCTCCTGGTAGTCCATCCGCTCGATGAACTCGCGGAGCACCGGTTTCGACAGCCAGCGCCGCATGCGGTACTTGGACTCGGATTCGAGATACTCCTCCAGCAGGCCGGTGAGGACTTCGGCAAGGCCCTCGGCATACTTGAGCAGCGCGTTGCCGACGAACCCGTCGCAGACGACCACGTCGACCGTGCCCTTGAGTATGGCGTTGCCCTCGACGTTGCCCACAAAGTTCATGTCGTGCTGCTTGAAGAGCTGGTGGGCGTTGCAGGTTGATTCGTTGCCCTTCGTATCCTCCTGACCGATGTTCAGGAGACCGACCGAGGGATTGGCTTTCTTGAACAGGTAGCTGGCGGCGGTCGTGCCCATCATCCCGAACTGGAGTAGCTGCAGCGGCTTGGTGTCGACGTTTGCCCCGATGTCGAGCACGAGGGTGTTGCCCTTGATGGTCGGGAAGAGAGCCCCGAGCGTAGGGCGGTGAACGCCCGGCACGACGCCCAGGGTCGTCAATGCGAAGGCCATGATCGCGCCGGTATTGCCGGCGCTGACGACGCCCGAGACCTTGCCCTGCTTAAGCAGTTCCATGCAGACCGCGATCGACGAGTTGCGCTTACGCTTGACGACCTCGTAGGGCGACTCGTGCATGCCGACAACCTCCCCGGCCGGGACCAGTTCCAGCCGACCCGAGTAGCCTTTCACGGTCTCGGCGTCGATGATGCCGGGCTTGCCGACGAGCACGACCTCGAGGTCCTTCCATTCATCCAGCGCCAGCGCGATGCCCGCGAGCTCGGCCGCGGGTGCGTCGTCCGTGCCCATTGCGTCAAGCGCAATCTTCATCGGTT
>CAZSUX010000215.1:3043-5140 GCA_964610135.1 uncultured bacterium
TGCGACCGCGACCCGGAGCGCTACTTCCGCTCCTTCTCCTTTTCAACGAATATGACCTCTTTGCCCGCGTAGTACCCGCAATGGGGACAGACGCGGTGTGGCAGCTTCGGCTCATGGCAGTGCGGGCAGTCCACGATGGTTGGTACGGCCAGCTTCCAGCCGGTGCGACGTTTGCGGCCACGCGTATGGGAATGTCGCCTTTTAGGTAATGGCATTTATCCTCCAGGAATTCATTGTCACAGGCGGAGGGGATTCTAGCGGATGAGGGACGGGAGTCAAGACAGGGTCGTTCCTCTGGCCGGTGTGGAACCGGCGGTGGCTGGAACAACAGGTCGAACGACAAGTGAAGCTATCGGTAGAACTGCGGGTGAAGCAACGGATCGAGCTACCGGTAGCGCTACGGGTAGAACTGTGAGTAGAGCTACGGGTACAGCTACAGGTACAGCTACGGGTAGAGCTGCGGATGCCGCAACCGGTGAAGCAGCGGGAGTAGCGGCCGGTACAGCGGCGGGAGCAGCAACCGGTGAGGCAATGGGCGCAGCAATCGGTGAAGCTACGGGTGGAGCTGCGGGTATAGCGACCGAAGAAGCAATGGGTCGAGCTGCGGGTGGAACTACCCCCTCAATGACCCCTACCCTTGAACTATCGGCCTTGCATTGCGCCACAACTGACGGATAATACAGGTGTTATGATCCGTGTGCCGGATTCGTTCGACTGCCGTTTTCCGCATCGCGTTCCGAGGAGCCGGACCCGGTGAAGCCGCTGCTCCTGACCGCCGGAGATTGGCCCCACCGAGCGGCAACGCGTCCGTGACAAACGCGGAACCGCACACCACAGCAAACGGGGCAGGCTCAGGCCCGCCCCGCTTGTAGGCTGGACGCTGACCGTTACCTAACCAACAGCATCCGCTTCTGCGCTATCTTGCCGTTCGACTTCAGAACGTAGAAGTACGTACCGGCCGCGACGCTGCGCCCGCGCATGTCCTTGCCATTCCACGCCACCGTGTAGTAGCCCGGCTTCTGCTCGGACTGGACCAGCCTTGTGACTGTCCTGCCCGTGACGTCGTAGATGCTGAGTTCTGTCACTGAAGGAACCGGCAACGCGTATCGGATGGTCGTCGTCCTGCCAAACGGATTGGGCCGATTCTGATAGAGCGCGAAGGTTCTGGGGATGATGCTGAGACCCTCGACACCATCACCATGATGTTTGATGTGCGTGCGCGCGCGGCCGATTTGCTTCAGCTGCTTCTTGTGACCAGGCGCAAGCGCTGGCGTACCGGACTCGGTCGTCAACTCGTAGATTATGTACTGGCAGTCCGGCGACCAGCAGGGATTCTCTCGCACAGCATCGGGGGCATTCAGCGCCACTTCAATGGTCGCGCTATTGGTATCCTTGTAGCAGACCTGGCTGTACTCATACCCATCCGGCCACTTCGTGTACGCGATGTAGCTGCCATCCGGAGAGAAGACCGGAGTCTCGCAGTTGCACGTACCGTCGGTTATCCTTGTCTCCTCGGTTCCATCGACCCGCATCTTGTATACCTGCCAGAAGCCAGATTCATCCAGTTTCTGGTAGGCCAGCCACGGACCGGTCGGCGACACGCTGATGCAAGTGTTCTCGGCGTAGTCCGAAGTCAGCCAGGGTATATCGGGTATATCGGGACACTTCCCTATTTTCCAGCACCGCTGCGAGGCCGACCTCTCTTCTGCACATCGAGAACTCGTTCCAGGCTTGTCTCCAGTGTCGCGCGAAAGGTCGTTCCACCCAGGGGCCGGCCGGTTGTCGTCGTCCGACGTATCTCTGCCGTTTTCTCCTCGGAATCATCTTTCAGGTAGTTGCGGTACTTCTGCCGACGCAGTTCCTCCAGGAACGAGTCAGGCTCATTGAGCAGGGGATCGGCTTCACCAGTTAGGTGGTGCCGGGCGCTGGACCACTGATACTCCCATGCCTGACGTACGGTCTTCGACCGGACCGGGTTACGGTCGATGTACCTGAGCACCGGCCAGAGATACTCGTCCTTGTCCACAGGGCATGAGAAGAAGCGGTTCTGCCAGAGGCGGCCACTGCGACCCTGCTTGCGGTTAGTGTGCTGAGTGT
>CAZSUX010000216.1:0-5111 GCA_964610135.1 uncultured bacterium
TCACATTGGCGTTGTGCTTCTCCTTGGCGAGCAGCGCCTCTTCGAGCGCGTAGTTGTCCGCCTCATTGATAGTAAACGCCAGCTTGTCCCGGACGATGTCCTTGCCGGTGGCGTCCACCTTCACGTCGGCCTCGGCGGTATCCGGAACCCGCTTCAGGCAAACCGCAATCTCCATGCTAACCTCCAATCTCCTGAGAAAAGGACGCAACCGACAACGAGGGCCGCCTCATGCAGTCGGACTCCATCGGTTGCGAGTAGATGGTCTCCATTAGTTCAGTTGAGCGGAATGAAAAGATACCCCAAAACCTCTCCCCGTCAAGCAAACGCCCGGCCCCCAAGAGCCGAGATGGAACCAACCACAGCGGCCACAGAGAACGCAGAGCTGGTGAAGCCAGGAATCCGGACCCGTACTCTCAGTCTCTGTGCGTTCTGTGGCTCAGTATCGGATTCAGGGTCGGACGGCCAAGCCAAGTCGCAGAACGCAGAAGGCAGGGCGGAAACCGCGGTGCGGCCCGGCCGCGAGGAACCCAGACGCCTCATTCCAGATTCTCGATTGGAGGTCGGGCAGGCTTGTATACGTATGCGGCTACAAAACGCCGGGCCGGTTTTCGGGTCCATCTGCCTGTGACCCAAGGCGCTAGGCCTTGGCCAGCCAACTCGACACCCCCGCCTGGGGAATTACCCACCGAATTGTCTGCGGAGTTATTTGGACGGTCGTCTGGTCCTTCGTCGGGAGGGCAGTGTCGTACATCGTGCCGAGGGTGGTATCGTACACCGTTTGCAGGGCCGTCTGGGACGTCACCCTCCGGAGTCTTTGGTCCGTGGTCTGACAGGGTATCCGGTCAGGAGTGAGGCGGACTGCGCTCGGGGTCATCTGTCGAGCTACCCGGCCGGCAGTCTCTGGCATCATCCGGTACGTAGCGGGGAGCGTGATTCCCCCGGCCACCTGAGAAACCACCAGGCCCGCCAAGAACACCAAGTCGGAGCTGGCCATGGCCGACGATGAACGAGGAGACGATGGACGAATGGACGATGCATGGACCTTACGTTGTTGTTCTTGCACCGGTCGCGGGAGATATATAGAATTCTCTATTGACCTTGAAACAACCGTCTTTGGAGGCTTCTTGAAGCGAACTCTGGTTCTTTTTGCTTTTGTGCCGGCCATACTGCTGGCCGGAACCGTAACCTATACGTTGAACACGAGCCCGGCCGCGGTTCGGTTCTCGACCAGCAACGGGTTCGACGTGGTCGAGCTGCCGCAGGGGAACGTTGTTCCCGACCCGGGCAAGCCGTCGCTGCCCGAGGTCGCGGTGACGCTCGCGATTCCGGCTGACGCTCAGGTGACCGGCGTGACCGTCACGCCGATTTCCACGACCGAGTTGGGCAGCTACAACGTCGCACCGGCCCAGCCACCCTATCCCCTGTCGAAGGCTCCTGCTGCCTGGGTTGGACCCGACGCGCAGGTCTATTCGTCCAGCTCTTCGTTCCCGGCCAACACGTTGCTCGGCTATCACTCCGGCTCTGCTGCCGGGTTCAGGGTGGTCTCGGTCAGGGTCTCCCCGTTCTCGCTGAGGCCACAGTCTGGACAGCTCTCGCTCAACACGAAGCTGCGCATCAAAGTGGACTTTGCGGACGGGATGGACGCGGGACCGACGCTCACGCCGGCGCAGCGTGACCGCGCGCTGGCGGGATTGCGCTCCCTGGTGAAGAACCCGGAGGACCTGGAGCGGTTCTCGCCGCTTGCGGCCAATCTCGGCCTGCCGGAAGTCGCGTATCTCATCATCACGAACGACGCGCTCGCTCCCGAGTTCGGGCCGTTCGCCGAATACCGCACCAGCCGCGGGCTGCGCGCGGAAATACGCACCGAGGAGTGGATTGACCGCAACTATGAGGGCCGGGATTTGCAGGAGAAGACCCGCAACCTCATCATCGACTACTTCCAGCACCGCGGCTTGTCCTATGTGCTGCTGGCCGGAGACGACGCGCAGGTGCCTTGCCGCCGCATCCGGGTCAGCGTCGGCCAGGAGAACGGCAACATCCCCGCCGACCTCTATTTCGGCGACCTCGACTATTCGTGGGACTCGAACCAGAACGACCTGTTCGGCGAGATGTCGGACTCAGTCGACCTGTATGCCGACGTCATCGTCGGCCGTGCCTCGGTCGACCGAGCCTCGCAGGTGCAGAACTTCATCGCCAAGGTCAAGACCTACGAGGGGAACCCGGCGACCGACTACATCAAGCGGAACCTGCTGCCTTCCGGCTGGCTCTGGCAGTCGATCGGCTACCATGGCCGGTTCGTCAACGACTCCATCGCCAACCTGACTCCGTCCGGCTGGACCGACGTGAAGATGGAGAACCCACCGGGTTCGAGTGTCGTGCAGGATTCGTTTGACAACGGGTTCGCGCTGTTCGACCCGGCAGGCCACGGCAACGAGGGCGGCGTCTATCACGAAAACGGCACACCCATCTACCTCTCCGGCAACGCCTCGAAGCAGCACAATCGCCGGCGCTACACTATCATGACTTCGCTCGCCTGCACGCCCGGCAACTTCGAGGCCGAGGACTGTTGCGCCGAGGTCGCGCTCAACTGCGACTCGGCCGGCTGCATCGGCGTAATGATGAACTCCCGCTTCGGCTGGGGCACGCCGCCCCAGATGGGCCCGTCGGAGAAACTCTGCGTCCGGTTCTACGACCACCTGTTCAATTCTCAGGAGTACGTCATCGGCGTGACCCACAGCCGGTCGCGCGAGGAGTACTCGGGCGCAGCCCACAACGACGCGCTCTGGCGCTGGTGTCTGACCGAGTTCAATCTGCTCGGCGACCCGGCCATCGATATCTGGACCGAGACGCCGGGCCAACTCGCGGTTGCGGCCGCGGACACGATTTCGACCGGTGGCCAGGACCTCGCGGTCGCGGTGACGACGGCGTTTCCAGGAGCATTGGTCTGCGCCTGGAAGGGCGACGAGGTCTTCGCGACCGGCCAGACCAACGGTTCCGGCCACGTCACGCTCGCGATTCACCCGGCCATGGCCGGCGAGTTGCTGGTGACCGCCACCAGCCACGACTATCTCGCCGGCGCCAAGGCCATTGTCGTCAGACCCGGCTCGCCCGAGCCGTACGTGGCGTACGGCGGCTGCCGGGTTGACGATGCGGGCCAGTCCAATCCCAACGGCATCCTTGAGCCGGGCGAGACCTGCAACGTGGTTCTCACCGTTGCCAACGTCGGCACCGGCCCGGCCAACAACGCCGGCGTGGTGCTGGAGATTACGGGCGGACGGGGTTCGGTCCCGGATTCGACCGCGGATTTCGGCACCATCGCCGCGGGTGATTCCGCAACAACGTCGAGTCTCAGCCTGACCGCCGCACCCGACGCCCTGCCCGGCTCGAGCCTGCTGCTCCTCGCCCGCGTCTCGTCGGGCGGGTCGGAGTGGGACCTCGAGTTCGAAGTCGTGCTCGGTTACCCGGGCCGGATTTGCGCAGACGTCGACACCGGCAAGGTCGCGCTCACCGTGACCGCCCGCGGCGCAGTCGGCTATGACCGCGAGAGCGGCCGCGCCGGACGGGGATTCCGCTTCCCGGAAAACGACACGTCGTGCCTCAACGCCGCCAGCTTCTGCCTTGCCGGCTGCCCGGAGTACGTGGCCGACGGTTTCTACAATCTGGGCAGCGGGTATGATACCGACTGGCGGCTCGTCGACAGTGTCTTCTCCCGCGCGCCGATATGGAACGCGGACGAGTACATCACGTCTGCCTTCAACGACACCGGCCACCCCAACTCCCATAGCGTCTCGGTCCAGCAGCACGCGCTCGGAATCGACGAGCCCGGCAACAACGACTGGGTCATCCTCATCTACGACGTCCATAACGGCGGCAGCGAGGCCATCGACGGCTTTGCCGGCGTACTGGCCGACTTCGACGTCGTGGCCACCGACCGGCTGCACGACATCGCCTACACTGACGCCGGACTCGCGACCGCCTTCATGCGGAACGTCCTCTCGAAGAACCGCTGGTGCGGCGTCAAGCTCCTGACTCACGACGCGGCCGCCAAGCTCGCGTGCATCGACCACGGGCTCTACGTCTATTCCGACTCCGGCCTGAGCGAGGGTATGAAGTACCGCATCATGACCGGCCAGCTCGGGGTGCAGAACTCCAGCCAACCCTACAACTGGTCGGTGGCGGTTTCCACCGGCCCCCTGAGCCTGCCGCAGGACGGAGATGCGCGCGTCGCCTTCGCGTTCGTCGCGGCCGGGGACTCGGAAACCTACCTGGACGCCTGTCAACGGGCCCAGGAATGGTACGACGCGAATGCGGGCGTCGCCCAACCCAGCCTCAAGCCGCAAGCCTCAAGCTTCAGGCTGGAGGCGTTCCCGAACCCGGCGACCAACTCCATCAACATCCGCCTTTCCTCGCCACTGGCCGTGCCCACGTTGCTCCGCATGTACGACACGCAAGGTCGCCTGGTTCATTCGTCATTCGGAATTCGGACTTCGTCATTCCGGCTTGACCTTCGGTCAATGCCGGCGGGCGTCTACTACCTGCGTCTCACGTCCGGCGACAAGACCCTGTCCCGGCGCGTGGCCATAGTGCGTTAGGCCCGTAGGTCAATCTACAAGCCGCCCGCTCCTGCGGGCGGCTCGCTTTTCTCGAGGTTGACAAGGACTCAGCCAAGTCATAAGATGCTGGTGGTGGAACGGTCACAGCGCGCTGTACTGCTGCTCCTGCTTGCGCTTGCGCCGGCTGCGGCGCTTGCCCAAGCCCAGGAGCCGGCAGTCGTTCGGCTGAGTGATACTGTCGGCGACACGATTGACCGGGCCGAGCGCGACAGCTTCCGCTTGTTCCCGAACACCGCCGAGTTCCACCACGCCGTGATTCTTGCCCTGCCCGGGCCCGAATTCTACGCCAAGGTCATGCTGGCAACACCCAACACGTTGAGGCAGGTTTTCTTCCGGATGATGCCCGGCGATTTGCAGCGAATTCGCTTCCTGGTCAACAATAGTGGATACGTCTCTGAACAGCAGCAGTCCGACTCGACCGCTGCGAAGACCCTGGCCTCTTTCTGGCAGGAGATTGAGGAGCACCCCCTGCGAAGCATGGCCGGCGAGCCGGCTGAT
>CAZSUX010000217.1:0-5109 GCA_964610135.1 uncultured bacterium
CATTCACCTTCCATGATGCACTGCAGCTCAGCCTCAGACGTGACTCGCTTGACGTCCGGTTCGCCGCCACTGGCCTGGCCGGTGGTGACGTGCACGCGGCGTTCGCCAGCGCAACCGGGCAGCCGCCTCGGATTGAGGCAACCCTGAGCCGGGTGGACCTCGCTCGACTCAAGGCCCTCCTGGGCTTCGACTTCGACCTGTCCGGTACTGCCAGCCTGGATGTGGTCGGCAGTGATTCGTTTGACGTGGCCATTGATGCCGAGCAACTGAGCATTCCGGTCGCCGGCGTCCAACTCAGTCGCGTGCAAGGCAAGGTTCGTCTCAGCCGGACGCGCGCAGAAATCGACCACCTCTGGTTGGTCCATCGGGACAGCAGCGCGGTGCCGGAGACAAGCGTCGTTACCGGCTCGGTCGAATACAAGACCGAAGGTGGCTTTGAGCTGGGCGCTGCCGACCTGAGAGCAAGGCTGCGCAACCCAGGAGTCTGGGTCGTGTTCTATCTCAAGCCCACACTCGAGTTGCGTCAGGGGACCATCTACGGCGACCTGGTGGTCAATGGCAGCCTGGTGCAGCCGATGTTCGATGGTCGGGTGCGGCTCTCGCGGGCGCAGCTCGCAGTTCCGATTATCGGTACGACCTTTGACCGGCTGAATGCCGAGCTGGTCTTCGACCGAAGCCGCATCAACATCGAGAAGCTGAGTGGCAGGTCCGAGCACGGCAACGTACTGGTCACCGGTTTCGTTGACATCGGACGGCAGTGGCAGGTTGATTCCTTGCGGTTCCACGGCGATTTCAGTGGTACGACTATCAACCCGATGCCGGAGATATACGGTGTGATCGGCGGCAGCCTCGACCTCGATTGGACATTGGGCAGGCCCTTCTCGCTGTCAGGTACGGTCAACGTCGAGGAAGCGCTAGTCGCATTCGGGTTCGGCCAGAGCGCGGGGGGCGGAACCGGGGCCCCTGACACGTTGCTCACCTACGACGTCCGGGTCAGGGGTGACCGCAACATCTGGTTCCGCAACCAGCTTGCCGATATCGAGCTGGCCTGCGACCTCACGGTGCGCAAGACAACCAGGGACGTGCTCTACTCGGGCCAGTTGACCTCGCGGCAGGGCAGCATCTACTACCTCGACCATACCCTGCGCGTGGGCAGCGGTTCAGTGCGGTTCGATAATATCAACACCCTGAACCCGGAGTTCAATGTAGCGGCCGGTATGCCGATCCGAAATGCATCGAAGGAACCGGGTCTTCCGGACACGATTTCACTGACCCTGACCGGTACCCTCGAGCAGCCGAGTTTCGTCTTCCGGTCCGTGCCGCCGATCTGGGACGAAACTGAAATCATCTCCTACTTGACGCTGAACGCGACCCAGGACCAGCTTCAGGCCATGGACCAGAAGCAAGCGGTCACCAACCTTCTGTCCAGTCGACTGCTGGGCTACTTCCAGACTCAGGTGTCGAAGCGGGCGCGGGGATTCGTGAATCTCGACTACCTTGAATTCGAGAGCGGGTTGCTGAGCGGCAGCGAGCAGACCCGGGTTACCGTGGGCAAGTACGTGGGCAGGAACCTGTACGTGTCCTACACGCAGAGTTTCACCGGTGACCTGACTCCTTCCTTCCGGGTCGAGTACTACATCGACCGCAAGAACCAGATTGTGGCCGAAGGCACCTCCGACGACCAATACCGGACCTCGCTTCGCTACCAGCTTAAGCTTCGCTACTGAGGCATGATGCCTCCGGCGACAGGCGTGACGCGTTGAGCACAAAGCGCTACTGCAACATCGCGATACCCCATACCCGGTTGCATGAGCTCACCTACGAGTTCGAGCCGGAGCATTTCCCCGAGCTTGCACCCGGCGCCTGCGTCCAGGTTCGCCTGCGCGGGAAGAAAGCCAAGGGATTGGTGCTGCAGGTCCTGGCTCGCAGCCCGGTGCCCAGGACGCTTCCGGTCGAGAAGCTCATTGAGCCGCAGTTGGTTGCAGACCAGATGCTGCATCTGCTGCGCTGGGTCGGGGCCTACTACTTCGGTCGCATGGGCGAGGTCCTCGGTTTGGCCCTGCCACGTGGCGTCTGTGGATACGGGCTCAGGCGAGGGGCGAGGGGCGAGGGACGAGGGCCGTCGGCTGGGCAGCCGGTAGCGGTTTCCGACCTTCATCCTTCATCCCCTGTCTTCAATCCTTCCTTCTCCGTTTACGTTCACACCGGCCCGGGTGCACGAGACGAGGTCGTCGCCGGCTTTGTCGCCGAGAGGCTCGAGCACGGGACAGTGATAATCCTGATGCCGGAGTCCGAGACCGAGGTCTGGACGAAGGCGTTACGTTCGAGGTTCGGAATCGAGCCGACTCTCTACGGCGGTGACCAGAAGGTGTCGGAGCGGAAGCGCGTCTGGCGGGAGCTGCGTTCAACGGAGCGCAGGTTCATCCTCGGGGTACGTTCCGCCGTATTCGCTCCGGTGCCGGACCTCGCCGGCATCGTCGTGCTGGACGAGCACGACAAGGTCTTCAAGGAAGAACGGCACCCGCGTTTCAATGCCCGAGACGTGGCGATTGCCCGAGCCCGGCTTGCCGATTGCCCGGTACTGCTCTGCGACCCGACCCCATCGGCCGAAACATGGCGGAACCTGCACAAGGGCCAGTACCAGATGGTGCAAAGGCCGACGGCTAAGTTGGAAGGGGAAAGTTCCAAGTCCGAAGGGGAGAGTTCCAAGTCCGAAGGGGAAAGTTCCAAGTGCGAAGAGGAAAGTCACAAGTCCAAGGAGGAAGCTCCCAAGTCCAAGGAGGAAATTCCTAAGTCCGACTTCGTCATTTCCCCGTTCCCCTCGTTCATTTCCGCCTCCCTGCCCGATACCCTCGTCGTCGACATGAGAAGACACCGTGACGAGGTGCTCGCACCAGTGCTCGTGAACGAACTCAGGGAGGCGAGCGCTGCCGGCGAGTCGGCGGTATTGTACATCAACCGACGGGGGCTCAGCCGCTACGTCGTGTGCCGGGACTGCGGCAGCCCGCTTGCCTGCCCGGACTGCGGTATCTCATTCGTGCTTTCTTCCGGTAGCAGTCTCTGCTGCCGGTATTGCGGGCGGACCAGCACTGCCCCGGAAACGTGCCCGGCCTGCGGCAGTCCTGACTTCCGGTTCCGCGCGCCGGGGATCGAGATGGCGGCGCAGGAGGTGAGCCGGCTGCTGCCTGATGCCAGGGTCGTGACAGTCATGACCGAGTCGGTTGAGCAGGCGGCAGTCGAGCCCGGGTCGTTCATCGTCGGCACTCGGGCGTTACTCGCCTTCCGCTGGCCGGAGCGCGTGAGGGCCGTTGCCGCTCTGTCGGTGGACGCCGACCTCTGCCTCCCGGACTTCCGGGCACGGGAGCGGACGTTCCAGGTGCTCTCCGCCTTCTCTCGACGCGCAGCCGGGCACGGGGCCACGCTCGTGCTTCAGACCAGGCGGCCCGACGACGTGGCGGTACAATGCGCAGCTACCGGGGACGTGGCACGCTTCCTTGACCAGGAGTTGAAGCAGAGGGAGGAGTTGGGGTTTCCGCCTTATCGCCGACTTGCGCTGGTGGAATTGAGCGCGCGGAGCGAGGCCAAGGCGGAGAAACGCGGAGAGTGGCTGAGCCGAAGGCTGGGGCAAGTACGGGGAGCGGAAGCGCTGGGACCGGTTCCCGCGCGCGGCCGGGCTAATGTCGTGCAGGTGCTAATCAAGCTGGACCGTAACGTGCGGCTCGACCGGCTGGTGACCCTGACCCAACTCGAGGCCGACGGCGTCAGAGCCAAGGTCGACATCGACCCGCTTGACACTTTCTAGATCGAACCAGATGTCAGATGTGAGATGCAAGATGTCAGAGTGCGGATACCAGAACGCGGAATTCCGGATACCCCTGACTGCTGATTTACTACTGCTAACTCACTAACTCCAAGCCAGGCCGCGTCCTACCTGCCGCCGGTCAGCCGGGCCAGGTTCTCTCGGATTGTCTTCGATTCCTTCGGGTAGTCAACCGAATCCAGCAGGGCCAGGGCTTCGCGGTACGCCTCTCCGGCTGCGGCCGCGTCATTCAAGACTTCATACGCCGCGCCCGCGTTGTTGGCGGCTGAAGCCTTGAGCAGGCGGGAGGAGTCCGGGAGGATTCGACGCGCACGCGCGTAGTAAGCAACCGCGCTGTCCTGATATCCTCGGCTCTGGAACATCCAACCAATGTAGAACGTGATTCTCGGCACAATGCCGGTCGGGCTCGAGTCCGCAGCAAGGGATTTGCGGAAATGCTGCAGCGAGCGGTCGAGGTTATCGGCTTCGTAGTCGCAGAAGGCCATGTAGGTCCTGATTGCTGCCGACTCGGGCCGGGTTACGCCCTTGAGCATCTTGCTGAGAGCGGTCAGCGCGTCGTACCATCGGCGCTGGGCGAAGAGCGAGTCAGGGCCGGCAAGCCGCGCGTTCATCTCGCCAGGAAGCAGGGCACGCGTGCTGCTGTCGAGTTTCACGTCGCCGAGCATGCGGGTCACCGAGATCAGGTCGGTCTTGGCGGATGAGAGCATCGGAATCGGCGCGGGTTCGACCGGCGGTCGGGAGAGCGCACCCACGACCAGCACGACGAGGACGACAGCGACCACCCCGACGATTACCCACTGCATCACGCCGCTTGGGATCTTGAACTTCTTCGGCGGCCGCTGCTGGCGGATCTTCTTTATCTTGGCCACGGAGCATCTTATCCGGCCGACGCCGGAAGTCAAACCGGCGACGTGGGTCTGAGTGCGTCAACGAGACTCGCATTCCATTACCCGCGTCCCTTGTCTGAGACAGGAAACAGAATGGGTGTCCGGCGCGGGTCGTTTCTTGACAACCGCAGGCTGCCGGCCATCACCACTCGACCCCTTGATTCCTTGGTCCCTTGAATCCCCTCTCCTCTCCGCTTGACTTCCGTCCCGGCCCGGCTATGTTCTTGACGATGAACGCGGATGTCCGCTCGGCGTTGACGCGCTTCGGAATGAGAAAAGTAATGTGTCCCCGAAATCCCCGGAGTGTGAATGTCCGAGGACGAATGACCGTGGGCGCGAAAGGGCGCTTCGTGACGGAGGTGAAATGGATAGAGTTCGTTCCGGGTGTTTGAGATGTTCGAT
>CAZSUX010000218.1:0-5086 GCA_964610135.1 uncultured bacterium
CCCTGCGGCCAATCCTGCGGCCCTACGAGTGGGTTGGCTCAACCCGATACGTCGGGTTCGACACGACGCGGAATACGTACCCGACCCGAGAAGACCGGTGCCACATCAACTACGTGGTCTGCGATACCGAATCATGGGAACAGAAGATGGCGCAGGCGCTGGAGGATATGAAGGAAGTAGCCTGCTACGTCAAGAACCAGAACCTCGGGTTCGAGATTCCGTACACAATTGACGGCGACGAACGCTGGTATCGCCCGGACTTCCTTGCTCGGATAGACGATGGGCACGGCAAAGACGACCTGCTTACCCTCATTGTCGAAGTTTCGGGAGAGCCGCGCCGCGACAAGGCGGCCAAGGTCGCCACGACCCGCAACCTCTGGGTGCCGGCCGTGAACAACGACGGCCGCTTCGGCCGCTGGGCGTTCTTGGAAGTTACAGACCCGTGGGATGCGAAAAGCACTATTAGGGCGGCAATGCGTAAGCAAGCCGTATCGCAGAGGAGGCATAAATGCTGACTCGCTTGCACATCAGGAACTTCAAGAAGTTCAGGGACGTTGACATAGAACTCGGACAAGCCGTGGTGCTTATTGGGCCAAACAACTCTGGCAAAACCGCAGCCCTGCAGGCGCTGGCGTTGTGGGACATCGGCCGCCGACGCTGGTCTGAGAAGCGGGGCGAAAAGGCGCCCGGCAAGCGCCCGGGCGTAACAATCAATAGAAACGACCTCCTCGCGATACCGGTTCCTGTTGCGAAACTGCTCTGGCGGAACCTGCACGTTCAGGACGTACAGCGGGTAGGGGAAGCCCGGAAGCAGGACACGAAGCCTGTCTTCATGGACATAGTCGTGGAAGGCATCACCAGCGACAAGGCGTGGATTTGCGGGTTGGAGTTCTACTATGCGAACCCCGAGTCCTTCTACTGCCGACCCCTGCAGGTGTCTGCCGATGCAGCGCCCCAGCGAGCGGTTGTGCCGCCAGAGGCAGCCGACGTGCGTGTCGCGTTCCTCCCTCCGATGTCGGGACTTGCCGAGCGGGAGTTCATCAAGCGGCAGGGAGAGATAGGTGTCCTGATCGGGCAAGGCCAGACTGCACAGGTATTGCGGAACTTGTGCTACCAGATATACGCCAGCGCCAAGGGCGTCGGCCTGCCTGACCCGGAAATGCAGGCTCGCGACCGAGCGAGGGGCCGCAAGAACGGGGGCTTGGCAGCGCAGGACGACTGGGACGCGCTTGTCGGACACATCAAGAACCTCTTTGGTGTCGACCTGCTGGAGCCTGTCTACACGTCCGAACGAAGCGAGATCACGATGTCGTATCGCGAAAAGGGCATAGAACTGGACCTGTCTTGCGCCGGCCGAGGGCTACAGCAGACGCTGCTACTGCTGGCGCACCTGTACGCAAACCCAAACACGGTGCTGCTTCTGGACGAACCAGACGCACACCTCGAAATACTGCGCCAGCGTCAGACCTACGAACTGCTGACAGAGACCGCGCGCCGGCAAGGTTCACAGGTTGTGGTGGCGAGCCACTCCGAGGTCGTCCTTGAGGAAGCAGCCGACCGCGATATCGTGGTCGCCTTTGTCGGAGCCCGGCCGCATCGCATCAACGACCGAGGCACGCAGCTACAGAAGTCTCTGAGCGATATCGGGTTCGAGCACTACTACCTTGCTGAAGAGAAGGGGTGGGTTCTCTACTTGGAAGGTACGACCGACCTTGCCATCCTCCAGACCTTTGCGCGAACGCTGGGGCACGAGGCCGGGCGGAACTTGGACGAACGGCCGTTTTTCCATGCTGTAGGCAATCAACCGCAGAAGGCGCGCGCTCACTTCTTTGGGCTGCGCGAGGCCTGCTGCGACTTGGCCGGAATCGCCATCTTCGACCGGCTCGACGAGCGCCTGCATACCGATACGGTGCTGAAAGAGATGATGTGGAAGCGCCGCGAACTGGAGAACTACCTGTGCACTGAATCGGTACTGCTCGCGTACGCTCAGGGCGAGGACGCCGGTGACCTGTTCTCAAGGGCAGAGGCCGAACATCGTGTAGAAGTCATGCACGCCTGCATTGAGGACATGACCGATGCATTGAAGAAGCTCAAAGGCGTGAGTCCCTGGTCACCTGACATCAAGGCAAGCGACGACTTCCTGGACCCGCTGTTCAAGGCCTACTTCGAGAAACTCGGAATGCCGAACCAGATGCGTAAGACGAACTATCACGTGCTCGCCCGCTTCGTGCGCAAAGAGGACATAGACCCCGAAGTCGTCGAGAAGCTCGACGCCATCGTCGAAGTCGCCAAGCGGGCCAAGCCGGTGGAGGAGTAGTTTGGATCCGCTGAAGGCGATGGTGGACCCCTGACAATGCTGTCTCTGCTGAGTAGGGACGACCTTCAGAACATCTTCTACGGCGCTCGGCCGGCGTTGGATGAGGTGTTCGGTTTCATGCACATGAGCCGGACCGGCCAGCCGGATGCCGCAGTGCCGCACTCATCACAGGTTCTGGCGCTGGACGTCTTCGGCACGCTCAAGTACTCCCAATCCCGAGACCGAATCTGCGACACCCTCGCGATTCTGTTGGAAGTGCCGAACGGTGGCCCATGGGAAGTTCACCTTGAGTACGTTGACCCGGACAACGCCCTCAACGAGGCCCAGCACAAAACACAACTCGACGTTCTGCTTCAGGGCGCGCGCAGCCTGATTGCCTTGGAGTGCAAATTCGCCGAGACGCGGCTTGAGCCATGCGGTCAGACCGGCAAGACCGGCAAAGGTCTGGTCCAGTGCACCGGGAACTATGAAACGCAGACCAATCCCTCCAACGGACGCACGGCTTCGTGTGCCCTGACCGGGAAGAATATCCGCTACTGGGAGTACGTCCCGCGCGTGTTCCGACTTTCGCCCGGAGAATCGTATCACCCATGCCCGTTCGCCGGTTCCTGGTACCAGTGGATGCGAACACTGGTGACGGCCTGCGCCCTCGCGGAAAAGCGCGGGCTTAAGCCCGCGGCCGGAGTTGTTCACGTGGACCGTCACTCTATGCCGCTGCATCCACGAATCCAGGACGAAGCGGCAAAACTCAAACGGCTATTGACCGATGGGATTGGGTTTGAGCTGCTGCGCTACGACAAACTGCCCGGCATGTTCGAGGCTGCCGGCGACCCGCGAGAGCGCGGTCTGTTTCAGGACCTGCATCGGTGGGTCGAAGCCAAGGTCAACTGGGTGGAGGCGAGGCTGGAGAACGAACGCGCAGGCAGAAAGACCCGTGCTGGTTAGGAGGTGCTAATGCCGCCCAAGAAACCCAACGGCAAGCGAGTTCCGGTTTCGTCCCTGAAGCACAAGGACAAGCGGACCAATATCCCGACCCGCGAGTTGCAGAACTTCGTCAAGGACGAGGAAAAGAGCCCGAAAACCGTCAGCTATCCGGGCCTGCTCTATGCCCGCGACCCGTCGCTCGACCCGCAACTCGTCTGGAAGGGCAAGGACGAGCAGGACCAGAAGCCGCTCGAGGTGCCGGCAGTGCCCGTCTACATCCAGGAGAAGATTCACCCGCAGGCGATTGTCGAGCAGGTGAAGGCCGAGGCAAAGAAAGCCGCGCCCGGAATGGCCGAGCTATTTGCCGACTTCAATGGCATCAAGTTCGAGGAGATGGTGGACTTCTACCGGCATGGCGTGAACTGGTCCAACCGGATGATACTCGGCGACTCGCTGCTGGTGATGACATCGCTGGCCGAGAAAGAAGGCCTGAAGGGCAAGGTCCAGATGATTTACATGGACCCGCCCTACGGCATCAAGTTCGGTTCCAACTGGCAAGTCTCGACCCGGAAGCGCGACGTGAAAGACGGCAAGGCCGAGGACGCGGTTCGCCAGCCGGAGCAAATCAAGGCCTTCCGCGATACTTGGGAATACGGCATCCACTCCTACCTAACCTATCTCCGTGACCGGCTCACCGTTGCCCGCGAGCTTCTCTCCGAAACCGGCTCGGTCTTTGTCCAGATAGGTGACGAGAACGTTCACCTTGTCCGTGCGCTGATGGACGAGGTGTTTGGGGGCGACAACTTCTGCAGCCAGGTTGCCTTCAAGACCACGACCAGTGCCGGTGGCGGTCCAACTGGTACGACCACCGTGCTGCCGTCGGTCTGTAGCTACCTTGTCTGGTATGCCAAAGACATCAGCCGCGTGAAGTATCGGTTGCTCTACCGCGAGAAAGAAGTGGGCGGGCTTGGAGGCGGAGTGTACACGTCTGTCCAGACGGAGCCCGGCGAGCGTATGGTCTGCCCCCGATTCGCTGGACACTTTCTTAAGCGGCAAGTGCTAGTTCCTCGTACTCAGCTGGGCTGAGGTAGTCGAGGCTCGAGTGCCGCCGCCATCGATTATAGAACAACTCGATGTACTCGACAATCGCGGCTTTCGCTTCAGCTCTGGTCCGAAACCGCCGCAGGTAGACTAGCTCCACCTTTAACGTCCGGAAGAAACTCTCCGCCACCGCGTTGTCATAGGGATCGCCTTTGCGACTCATGCTCGCAACCATGCCGTGCCGCTTGAGGAGCTTCTGAAAGTCACCACAGGCATACTGCACGCCACGGTCCGAGTGATGTATCAGCCCCGCACCAGGCCGACGCAGCCCCGCCGCCATCTCTAGCGCATCCAGCGCCAACTGCCGGTTGAGCCGGCTCGATAGCGACCAGCCGACAATCCGGTGCGAGTACAGGTCCAGTTCCGTCGCCAGATACAGCCAGCCTTCGTCCGTCGGTATGTAGGTGATGTCTGCCACCCAGACCCGATTCCGCTGATCGGCTTCAAAGTTGCGGCCCAGACGATTCGGAGCCACCGGGAAACAGTGCTTTGAGTCAGTTGTCGGCCGGTACTTCCGATGCTGTATCGCGACGATGCCGTGCTGTTTCATCAGCCGTGCTATCCGGTTGACGCTGCAGCGGATACCGCGCTTGTGCAACTCCGCGTATATCCGCCGGCTGCCATACGTACGCCGGCTCTTCACGTAGACCTCTTGGATGTACATCAGCAAGTAGCGGTCACGGCGCTCGCGCCGACTCTCGGGCCGTTCCTGGGAAGCATAGAAGGTGCTGCGAGGTACCTCGG
>CAZSUX010000219.1:0-5078 GCA_964610135.1 uncultured bacterium
ATGGGAAGAGCGACGACTGCGACGATTGTATCCGCGCTGCCGTCGACCACTACTAGCTCGCCGTTTGACGTTGCGAAGTAGACCCTGTCTTGAGCGGTGTCGCAGCACGCGTCACCAACGCCCGCCCCAACGTGAATCTTCGCCACTTTTGCGCCAGTTGTACCATCAAGGACCGCGACTTCGTATCCATCGGCACCGCCGACGTATACCCTGCCATTGGCCGAGTTGTAGATGGCGACGCGTGGACTTAGCAGGCTGCTGCAGAGCGAATCGGGCACACCGAACGTAGTCTCCTTCCACTGGCCGGAGACGAGTGACACGGCAGACAGGACAAGACCGGCAGCCAAACGAGTCAGGCGCATGTGTCCTCCTGCCCTCAGTCTAGTGTGGCGGCCGTCGCGGTCAAGCGGCGGCCTGAGCCGCCTGCGTCCGGAAGAGTGGCGACCTCGCTGCCGCACTCCAAAGCAGAGGCGGCCCGGAGGCCACGCCACCACACCATTTCTCCCAAACCCCGCACCATGGTGAGCAGGCAGGAAGGCTCCCTGCGAGGACACAGAGCTGCGCCATCGTCGGACGAGCAGGGACCCCGCCCCTAGACGGAAAACGAGGGACAGTCCCTCAAAGCGGCTGCGTCCGACTCGCCGCGGTACAGTCCCTGTTTTCCGTACGTGCACCTGTGACCCGTTGGGGGAAATGCAAGGGCGGCCCGAAGGCCGCCCCTGTGTTTCCAATCCGGGGATTAGCTCTGGCTCTCCGGAACGCCGGCGGTGACGGGAACCCCGAATTCCGGTTCTTCGTACACCGGCTCCGGATAGTCAACGACGACCGGCGCGGTTTCGGCGGCGCTTGGGACACGATCCGAAACCTCGGCGGTTTGGCCGCTGCGGCCCCTGTCCGACAGTGCAGTCATGTCCCCGCGTTCCGGGACCCGCGCCAAAGCATCAGCGATGATGCGGACCTTGGTTTCGGATGCCAGCCGCCGGTTGAGAATCAGGTAGAAAGACCCGCGCAACCGGCACAGCCCGCCTTCGCTACGCAGGTCGTCGTAGATGAGCCTAACGCCTCTTGTGTGGCACTCCTGCTCGAGTTGTTCGAGTCGTGATGTCTTACTCATGTCAACTCTGCCCCTGGTACCACTTCACTGCTTCGGTCTTCCGGACTGGACTACGGGGATCAACCACAGAGACCACGGAGAGCACAGAGCCGGGTGAAGGCCGGAGTTCCGCCCCGGACTCTCTCATTCTCTGTGTGCTCTGTGGCTCAATATAGGGTTTGGGGTAGCTAGTCATTTCCTCAGAAGGTTCGGCTCGATCTTCTGCTCGAAGTAGCGAAGGCTCTCGAGTGCCGACTCTTTCGGCCGGACTTCGAAGACCACGAGCGCGTCGGTCTTCGCAAGCAGGCGGAAGAACGGCAGGAAGTCAATCCGGCCCCGGCCCAGGGCGGAGTGCTCGTCGCGCAGCCCCGAGTTGTCGTGGACGTGGCTGTGGAAGATGTACCGTCGGTGTTTGCGGAAGAAGGCAAGCTCGCGCGCACGCTGCTCCGGCCGCTGTACGTTTACGTGCCCGACATCGAGGCACAGGCCGAGGTTCCCGCCGAGGAGCCGACTGAGAATCGGCGGGGTCAGCCCGTACCGGAACCCGCCCACGTTCTCGACGCAGAGCCGCGCCCTTCCGCTCGCATACGCCTTCAGCTCGGCCAGCGACTCGGCCAGAGCCCTGGAGTAGTACTCGGGAAACTCCTGGTGGGTGTAGCGGCTCCGTTCGCTTCTGCTGCCCGGTGTCTGCACTTCCGGCTTTTGGCTTTTGGCTTTTGGCTTTTGGCTTGATATCGCCGCGCGCCCATCCATCCCGAAGTTCATGTCGAACCCGAGGTGCATGACGACGTTCCGCGCGCCGATGCCCCGCGCCCAGTCGAGCTCTTGTTTGAGCAGCCGGACCGAGGCCGCGCGCACCTTGTCGCTGGGGATAAAGAAAGATGGCCCGTCAATCGCGTGGATTGCCAGGGCCACCCCGTGCCGGAGCGCGGCGGCGCGGATGCGCCCGCGCTCGCGCACGTGGGCCAGTTGGCGCTGGAACTCGATGTTGCCGAGGTTGAGTTCAAGCACCGCGAGCCCATTGTCGGAACAGAAACCGATGGCGTCGAGGATGCTTGAGAAATCGAAGAGTATCTGGAGGCCCAGTCGCTGCCGGACCGGTCCGGACGGATGCACGTGCGATTATAGAAATGCACGTCGCGCTGTCAAGCATAAGTCATCGTGGTATCGGGGTTTCGGACCAATGGACAATCGCCATCTTAACCCTCTCTTAACACATTCCTTATACTGCGCAAATCTGCCGAGGGATAATGGCGTCCGACTGAAGGCAACCAGCCTATGAACCACAACCCATTGCGCTCGCTTCTCATCCTGCCGGCACTGCTTGGGGCAGTCTTGCTCGGTTCAGGCTGCTCACGAGGGAACAAGGCGGCCATCACGCTGGCCGGCTCCACGTCGGTCGAGCCGTTTGCTGAACGCCTTGCCGAGCTCTACATGCACGTCCACCCGGACGCGAAAATCAGCGTGCAGGGCGGCGGTTCGAGCGCCGGCATCCGCGCGGTGACAAGCCGCATCTGTGCCATCGGCATGTCCTCGCGCGAACTCACTCCTGAAGAGAAAATCCTGGTCGAAATCCCCATCGCGCTTGACGCTATCGCCCTGATTGTCAACCGGCATAACCCCGTGCGCGAGCTGACCATGGAGCAGGCGCGTGGCATCTTCGCCGGCCGCATCCGGAACTGGCGGGAAGTTGGCGGCCCGAACCGGCGCATCACTTCCATCACGCGCGAGGAAGGTTCGGGCACGCGCGCGAGTTTCGAGGAGAAGGTGATGGCCGCCGACATGCCGAAGGACGAGAACGGCAAGACGAACCCGACCGCGTTCGCCGCCGACGCACTGGTGCAGGACTCCAATGGCGCGGTACGCGAGATCGTTGCCTCCGACCCGGCGGCAATCGGCTACATCTCCTCCGGCCTGGTTGACGAACGCGTCGCGGCAATCCTCGTGGGCGGTATCGAGCCGACCGAGGCCACCGTCCGCAGCGGCCGGTATCCGGTCGTGCGTGAGTTCCTGTTTCTCACCAACGGCGAAGCAACCGGCACGGCCAAGGCTTTCATCGACTACGTCCTCAGCGACTCCGGCCAGAACGCACTGGTAGAAGAAGGACTTACACGGATAAGATGAAGTCAAAAGGCAAAAGCCAAAAGCCAAAAGCCAAAACCCGGTCAGGCCGGAACCCCAGAACCCCTGAACCCCTGGACCCTCCCTTCCTATGCGCGAAAAGCTGATCGAGCGCGGCCTGCTGCTGGTGGCGTTCTCGGCGGTGGTGATGATATTCCTCATCGCCTACCTCATCTTCCGCGAGGGCGTGCCGCTGGTCGCCAAGATCGGAGTCTGGAACTTCATCGCCTCCACCAATTGGGCGCCGAGCAAAGGCAGTTTCGGAATCCTGCCGATGATTGTCGGCTCGCTCGAAGTCACGCTGCTGGCGGTCATCATCGGCGCGACTCTCGGCCTTTCCTGCGCGATGTTCCTGGCCGAGTTCGCCCCACGCTGGAGCGTCCGCATCCTGAAGCCCATGATCGAACTGCTGGCCGGCATCCCTTCCGTGGTCTACGGCTTCATCGGCGTGGTCGTACTCATTCCGTTCATTCGCCGCACGTTCGGTGGTCCCGGGTTCAGCGTACTCGCCTCGGCCATCATCCTCGGCATCATGATTCTGCCGACCGTTATTGCCATCAGTCTCGACGCGCTCAACGCGGTCCCGCCGCTGTACAAGGAGGGCTCGCTCGCACTGGGTGCCACCCGCTGGCAGACGCTCTACCGCGTGCAGTTGCCCGCCGCCCGCTCCGGCATCATCGCCGCGTTCATTCTCGGCATGGGCCGCGCCATCGGCGAAACGATGGCGGTCATCATGGTCGCGGGCAACGCGCTGACCATTCCCACGTCCCTGCTCCAGCCGGTCCGTACCCTCACCTCCAACATCGCGCTCGAAATGGGCTATGCCTCGGGCGACCACCAGGCCGCGCTCTTTGCCACCGGCATGGTGCTCTTCGTCATCATCGCCATACTCAACACCATCGCACTGGTCGTCGCAAGGCCGAGAACGTGAGAAGAATAAGCAAGTGTTCCAGTGGTCCAGTGTTCAAGTGCCGAAGCCGACAGTTCGCTTCCCTCACTCGACCACTGGGTCACTTGACCACTAGGCCACTATGATTCTGAAGCCTCTCCTCTGGCAGCGCGTCGTCTGGGTACTGCTCGCGGCGATGACCCTGTTCACCCTGGTCGTGCTCTTCTTCATCATCGGCTTCATCACCAGCAAGGGCGCGCACGTCATCACCCCCGAGTTCCTGTTCGGCATGCCGGAACGGATGGGCAAAGAAGGCGGCATTCTTCCGACCATCATCGCGACCATCTACATCAGCCTGCTCGCCATCGCCATCGCCACGCCCATCGGCGTGGGCAGCGCGGTCTACCTGACCGAGTACACCCGTGAGTCAGTGGTAACGCGGGTCATCCGCTTCGGCGCAGATGCGCTGGCCGGCGTCCCCTCGATCATATTCGGCCTGTTCGGCTTCATCCTCTTCGTCATCCGCCTGCGCATGGGCTGGTCGCTGGCCGCCGGCGGCCTCACCCTCGCCTTCATGATTCTGCCCACCATCATTCGCACCAGCGAAGAGGCACTCCGTGCCGTGCCCTACAACCTGCGCGAAGTCAGCTACTCACTCGGCGGGGCCAAGTCGCAGACTATCATGCGCGTGGTCCTGCCCAACGCCCTGCCCGGGATTCTCACCGGCGTCATCCTCGGCATGGGCCGCAGCGTGGCTGAAACCGCGGTTGTCATCTTCACGGCCGGCTCGTCGCTGCTCATGCCGAAGTCGCTGTTTGACCCGGCGCGCACGATGGCGGTCCACTTCTACATCCTTGCCCGCGAAGGCCTCTCGATGGAACGCGCCTACGGCACCGCGCTGCTCCTCATCATCGCGATTCTCCTCATCAATGTCGTCGCCTACTCACTGATGTTCCGCCTGACCAGGAAGATGCG
>CAZSUX010000220.1:0-5063 GCA_964610135.1 uncultured bacterium
TCTGTGTCGAAGCCGGAATTCCACCGCTTGCCCACGCCGAATTCTCGCTTGCGTCCGGCACAGACGACGCGGTCTTCAGCCGATTCATCATCGAGGACAAGCGGCTGGCCGAGCTTTCGATGCAGGCACACGAATTGGCGAAGGCTCCGGCAGGTTCTGAGCCGTCAGCCGTAAGCCGTGAGCTGCAAGCCGTCGAAGCCCAAGTTGACGTCGAATCCGCCAAGCTATGGAACCTCACCCCCTCCGACCTCGCGGAGATCCAGCGAAGCCTAAAGGAACTGACGGCATGAAGACCGGGACCAGCAGGGACGGCAACCGTTTGCCATGACACCAAGATGCTTCAGCGCGTCGTCGTGGCAATCAGAGAAACCATCCGCCTCATGTCCGGAATCGACAAGGCCATTCCGAACTGGCCGATGGAATAGGCAGTGTCTAGACCTGTGCCGGACATTGGCTAGAATCCAACCGTGAACGAAGACACAGCGCAGCAGGTCGGTGCCCCAGCGGTTTACACTGTCGGACACTCGAATGTCTCACAGGAGGCATTCGTCGCCCTGTTGAAGGCACACGACATCGAAGTGCTGGTGGACGTACGTTCAGCGCCATACTCGAAGTTCGTGCCGCACTTCAATGGCGACGCGCTGAAGCCGGCCGTCGTGAGAGCAGGCATCAAGTACCTGTACCTTGGCAGAGAACTGGGCGGCAGGCCTCGCGAACCGCGCTTCTACGATTCGGAAGGCCACGTTCGCTATGACCGCATTGCTGAGTCGCCGGAGTTCCACGAGGGCATCGAGCGGCTCCTGCGCGGGATTCGGGAGCACCGTGTTGCGATCATGTGCAATGAAGAGGACCCGCACGAGTGTCATCGCCGGTTGCTAGTGGGACGCGTGCTGACCGAGCGCGGGGTAGCCGTGCTTCACATCCGGGGCGATGGCCGCGTTCAGCCTGAAGACGAACTGGCAGAGGCCGACAGAAAGGACGCGCCGGCGGAGGTCCAACAGGAGTTCGCATTTGTGGCGAGGGAGAAGCCAGAGTGGAAATCTACACGGTCGGTTTCGCCGGGAAGACCGCCGAAGCGTTCTTCGGGGCGCTGAAGCGGGCCGGAGTAAGGCGCGTCATTGACATCCGGCTGAGGCCGAATGGAGGTCTGTCGCTCTTTGCGCGCGGAACAGACCTGCCCTTCTTGTTGCGTGAACTCTGCGGAGCCGAGTACGTGCAGGTCCCGCTCCTCGCACCCACGAAGGACATCCTCTCCGACTACCGCAAGAAGAAGATTGACTGGCCGGAGTATGAGCGGCGCTTTCGCGCCCTGCTGGACGAACGCGCCGTCGCCGGGAAGCTGGACCGGGTTTTGTTCAGCGTTCCGGCCGCGCTCTTGTGCAGCGAGGCGTCGGCGGACCAGTGTCATCGCCGCCTTGCCGCCGAGTACCTCCGGTCGCACTGGCCGGACGTCACCGTGACCCACCTGTAGCGCTTTAGTGCGCATCATCGTCAACCACCTGACCCGGATGCAGCCCGGATTCGTCTGCATCGCGGGCATTGACCCCGCAACGGGCCGTCACGTCCGCCCGGAGTTGCCCGGCCGAATCCGCATTGACATGCTGGGGCCGAACGGCGGTCCGTTCGACATGGCGGTCGAGGTGGAGCTCGGACGAGTGAAGCCGCACCCCAGTCCGCCCGAGGTCGAGGATTGCCTGGTGACTCCTTCCGCGTTGCGCAAGGTGAGAGACTTGCCGGCCGACGAGTTCTGGCGGCTGTTGGAGTCTGTGGCCAAGCCAAGACTGGTTGAGGTATTCGGGGCCGGCTTCTGTAAGCATGGCAATACGTGGGTTATTGAGCCGGGCGCAGGCGAGGCATCGCTCGGCTGTCTCTTGCCTCAAGCGCCTGCGCTCTTGGAGGTCTGCGTCGAAGACTACCAGGGTCAGCCGAAACGGCGCATCCGCTGCCACGTGCGGGACCGGGACGGTGAGTGTTTCCCACCAGTCACCGACCTACGGCTGTACTACGCTGACCAGAAAACCCCACGGCTGGAGGTGATTGACGACCTGAACCGGCGGATGAATGCCGGGGCGTCAGCAATTCTGAGCGTCGGTGTGACGAGGGTGATGAGTCAGGACAAACACTGGTTGCAGGTCAACAACCTACATCTGAACGACAACTCTATCTGGCGGCTGCCGTCGTCACAGGAAGAAGCCGAACAGCCGGTAGGATGGACGCCGAGCCGTACAGGAGTTCGCATCATGCCGACCGGGAGAAAGCCGCCCGGCGAAACAATACCTGACGGTGCCATCGAGACGGCGCTCCGGAAGTATTGGGGCTACGAGCGGTTCCTGCCCTTGCAGCGCGAGACGATTGAGTACGTAGTCACCGGTCGAGACTCGGTTGTCGTGCTGCCGACCGGCGGCGGGAAATCGCTCTGCTATCAGGTTCCGGCCGTTACCATGCCCGGTCTGGCCGTCGTCGTTTCGCCTTTGATTTCCCTGATGAAGGACCAGGTCGATGGCCTTGCCGAGTGCGGCATCCCCGCGGCCCGCCTGGACGGTAGTCTTTCTTACGAGGAGCGGGCCGACGTCGTGAGCCGGATGCGGCGACAAGCGCTGAAGCTGCTATACGTTGCCCCGGAGCGGCTGGTGACGGACGACTTTGCTGAACTCCTGCGGCAGATTCGGATTTCCTTCTTTGCGATTGATGAGGCGCACTGCATCAGTATCTGGGGCCACGATTTCCGGCCGGAGTACCGGCAACTCGGAAAGCTCAAGGAGCTTTTCCCGGATGCGGCCGTTCACGCTTACACTGCCACTGCGACCGAAAGGGTTAGAGGGGACATTGCCAAGCAGTTGCGGCTGGAGCGACCGGCCGTGATTGTCGGGTCTTTCGACCGGCCCAATTTGGTCTATCAAACCCAGCGTCGGCACAACGTCCTGGCGCAGGTGAGCGCGGTAATCGACCGGCATAAAAACGAATCAGGCATCATCTACTGCATCCGGCGGGCCGACGTGGACAAGCTTTGCGCCGACTTGGCTGGACGGGGCTGCACGGTCATGCCCTACCACGCGGGGATGGACAACGATGACCGAAAACGGAGCCAGGACGCTTTCTTCGAGGAGCGGGCGAACATCATGGTGGCCACGGTTGCCTTCGGCATGGGCATTGACAAGTCGAACGTGCGCTACGTAGTCCACGCCGGTATGCCCAAGTCGCTCGAACACTATCATCAGGAGAGCGGCCGGGCCGGCCGGGACGGGTTGGAAGCGGAATGCTGTATCTTCTATTCCGGTGCCGACTACGCAACCTGGCAGATGGTGATGCGAGACATGGAGCCTGCCCCTAGGGCCACCGCGCTGGAGATGCTGAACCTGATGTACCGGTACTGCAGCGGCATTACCTGCCGCCACCGGGCGCTTCTCGCCCATTTCGGTCAGGACCTCAACGCGCCGAACTGCCATGCCTGCGACGTGTGCTTGGGCAACCTCGACTGCATCGAGGATCCGCTCCCGACTGCCCAGACAATTCTGTCCTGCGTCTTGCAGTTGGGTGAGCGCTTCGGGGGTGACTACACAAGTCTGGTGCTGACCGGTTCCAAAGAACAGCGAATACTGGCCAACTGCCACGACAGGCTGAGCACCCACGGCCTCCTGTCCCGTTTCTCGAAAAGGGTCGTCCGCGACTGGGTCGAGCAGTTGGCCGCGCAGGGGTGTATCGACAAAGTCGGGGAGTATAACGTCCTGAAAGTAACGGAGTCGGGCCGGCAGGTGCTCAAAGGCAAAGAGACGCCCAGACTGCTTAAGCCCGCCGAAAAGAAGGCAAGAAAGGCCAAGGCGGCGGTAGTTGGCTGGCGGGGCGTCGACGAAGGTCTGTTTGAGAAGTTGAGGAAGCTTCGCCGCCGACTTGCCGAAGAGAAGCACGTTCCGGCATACGTTGTATTCAGCGACGCGGCCCTGCGCGACATGGCACGGCTGAAGCCCGCGACAACCGAGGATTTCCTTGAGGTCAACGGCGTGGGTGAGAAGAAATGTGAGCAATACGCACAGGTCTTCCTTCAAGCGATTGCCCAGTATCGCCGACTGGGGCAAGACTAGGGTCTTTCAGGACGTCTTCTTGAAACGGATCACCAGTGAGCTATCAGTATCACCATTTCCGGCCCGGCGCGGCATGACGGATGGTTGAGTTGGTCGAGAGTCGTTCATCGTGGCATCGTACATCGTTGCATCGGCGGACTCGTACATCGTCAGTCCCGGTGACACAATCGGGCGATTCCTGACGCGCGGGCGTGTCCTCTGCCCGCCCGGCCGCCGCGCCCAACTCCTGAGCCCAGCCCCGCCGCATTGACATCACTCTCCACAGTCGTATCATACGCTTGGCCGCAGGCCCCGTCCGGCCTTGACGCGGAGTGGGAAACGCAGCGTTTCCGACAATCCGACAGCAGCGAACGGACGATGGATGCACAAGGAGAGCCAATGGATGTCATACCTGCCGATGTAGTTGAGACGACCTGGAAGGAGATGGCGGCCGGGTCGGTTGCCGACGCCCGGAAATGGGCCGACCGAATGACGAAGGAGCAGCCTTTTGTCCTGGCATATCTGCTTGCCGTCGGCGAGAGGGACTTCAACCCCGACGAGGCCCAGTTGCTCGTTTATCTCGGCACCGTAGTCTGGCAGATCTTCGACCGGAGCGGCCGACAGTTGGCCGAGGTCAGCGGCGATGTGCTGGACCGAACCGAGGAAAACAACGCGAAGATGCTCGAGTACCTCGAAGGGGAATCGGAAACCGGTTTCGTGGAAGCCGTGCGTGGTCTCTTGGACGGCTACAATCAGGTCGAAGTGCTGAGGTACGTCATTGATACGCTGATGGAGGAACCGGAGGAAGGCTGCGACATCCGGGGCGACAACATGGGCGCGATGTTCATTCACCTTAAGACAGTCGTGGACTGCTTCGACCGGACTCGGGGGGAAGCCTCGGTGACCCCATAGGCGATTCCTGACGCGCGGGGGCGGGGCGCCGGAAAGAGGGGTCAAGTCCGGATTCTCCTGTAAAATCCCATCTCAGGCCGACACTTTTTGGCC